>NZ_JBSRVI010000150.1:0-57026 GCF_055134445.1 Arcticibacterium sp. | reverse complement strand
TCTTGTAAGTTTTCATAATCCAGCTCTATTCTAGCTATTTCATAGTAGGCATTAAAAAGCTGTAAAAGCACGCTCTCCAGAGCCACCCTGGCATTCAGTTGCGTAGCAGTAAGACTCTGTAAATTCCTTTCTAGATTATACTGTCTATTAAAACCATCAAACAACACATAATTAATTCCCACACCGGTGTTGGCACTATTAGACGCTGCAAAATTAAGTTGGGCTTCTCTCCCATCCTGAAAAACAGTATTGGTGTTGTCCAGATTAAAATTAGCCCCGGCTGTAGCAGTTACGGTAGGTTTAAAACCCAGATTATCTCTGGAGGCACTACCTTCAGCGACACTGATGTTATTATTTGCAATTTTGATGTTAAAATTTTTCTCGAGAGCCATCTCCACTGCTTTTTCCTTCGTTAGTAAAAGCTGAGAGTGGGCGTTAAAACAATTGAAAAAAGTTACTAATATGATAAATCCTTTACTACGCATGAATTTCATTTTTTTGTTCAATTACCGCTCTTTCTACTTCCTCTTTGGTGATGTCTCTGCCTGTAAGAAGCCATTTAAAACCTACCTTCAAACTGTTACTGGTAGATAATAAAATCGGTAAAAATAATAAGGTAAGCACAGTGGCAATGCCTATACCGTAAGCGATACTAATGGCCATTGGAATTAAAAATTGGGCTTGTCTACTGGTTTCTAGAATAAGTGGAGCCAAACCTGCTATGGTAGTAAGCGATGTTAAGAAAATAGCTCTAAACCTGGAAGAGCCTGCCTCAACCAGAGCTTCATCAAAGGGCAAACCCTCTTTCAAGAAACTATTAAACTTCCCTATCAGCACCAGGCCGTCATTCACCATAATTCCGATGAGGGCAATGATACCCAAAGCGGAAAGTATATTGATAGGGAAATCATGCAGCCAGTGACCCCAAGCAATGCCTATTAAGGCTAGTGGAATCATAATTAACAATAAGAAAGGCTGGCCATAAGACCTAAAAGTAAAGGCTATAGTAGCATACATTAAGAAAAGAACAATAGGAATCACAAGTGCCGCCGAATTCGCTAGTTTGTCAGATTCTCTATTTTGTCCTTCATACAGTGCCGTAACGGTAGGGTATTTAGCCAGAAGCTCCGGTACTACATTATCCTTTAAATCTTGAAGAGCATCTGTGGCAGAGGCTTTGCTATCTCTTAAATCTGCAGAAACCTGAATTTCTCTTCTGCCATCCAAGTGGTTAATTGCTATTTCTCCCCTTTCTATGCTATAATCTGCTATTTCCTTAAAAGCCACTCTCTGCCCATCTGGTGTTAAAATTTTCATTTTATCCAGACTGTTGATGCTAGAACGGTTTTCTAAATCATACCTCACCCAAACTTTGATTTCATCTTGTCCACGCTGAAAACGTTGAGCTTGAAAGCCAAAAAATGCACTCCTGACCTGCGACATCACGTCTTGTGTATTTAAACCTAAGGGAAAAGCACTTTGCTTTAACTTGATTTTTATCTCTTTAATACCTTTAGGGTCATTGTCAGAAATATCTTTCAAGGTAGGGTTATTGGACATGGTGGCCTTCAGCTCTTCCTTGGCACTTTTGAGCTCATTAATATTGCTTCCTAATAAAGAAACTGAAACAGGGCTTCCTCCAAAATTTCCACCAGAGCCAAAAGTCAACAGTTCGGTACCATACACCGGTCCTACCCTATCTCTGATGTCATTGGCTATTTCTATAGAAGAAGACAATCGTTTCTCTCCCGGAAGTAAATTGATGGTTAAACCTCCATTGGCAGAGCCAGCACCTATCTTTTTAATAATATTTTGAAAAACCTCATCTCCCGTTCCTTGAGCATCTGTGTATTCTTTACCCACCTCCCAAGCTTTCTCTTCTATCATAGATAAAATAGAATCTGTGATAGCCACATTGGTTCCTTCCTCCATTTTTAGCGTAATGCTAATTCTATCTGACGCAACATTAGGGAAGAAAGTAGTTCTAATAATACCTCCATTTATAGCTCCAAATGTCAAAATCAAAAGACCAATAAAAACAGCCACCATTAAGAATTTATATGCCAAGCCAAACCTCAATACAGGCATGTACACTTTATTTCTCAAAAAGTTAATAAACGCTTCTCCGAACTTATTGATGTAACGTAGTTTGGAGAAAACCAAACCTAATCCACTTTTAGTCTTGCTTTCCACTTGTGGTTCCAATGCCTTAGAATGTGCCAAGTGAGCTGGCAAAATAATAAGTGCTTCAAATAGGGAAACCGTAAGCGTAAGAATAACGATGATAGAAACTTCGCCGAAAAACTCTCCTATCCTACTGTCTAAAAACAAGAAGGTTCCGAATGCCAATAAGGTGGTAATAATGGCAGACACAATAGGCGGTATCACTTCCAGCGTACCATCAATGGCCGCATCTATCTTACTCTTGCCCTTTTCATAATGGTTATAGATATTCTCAGCTATCACTATACCATCATCCACCAAAATACCGATAACGATGATCATCCCAAAAAGGGAAAGCACATTAATGGTCACATTAAAAAACGAAGCGAAAATAAACATCCCTAAGAAGGAAATGGGTAAACCCGCAGCTACCCAAAATGCCAATCTGGTATTTAAAAATAAAGACAAAAACACCAGTACCAGTAACATTCCAATCGCGGCATTTTCTGCCAAAAGCTCCGTTCTTTGGTTCAATGTAATGGAAGCATCGCTTAAAACAGCAAGCTGCACATTTTCATTATTGGCATTGAAAGTTGCTATGTAATCTTTAATATTATCTGCTGAAGTGACCAAGTCCTCGTCATTGGTATTACTAATGGCAATATTCACCGCAAGGCTACCATTATAATAACTAGAATTTGGCGTTTCGGAAAACCTATCACTTACATCTGCTATCTCTCTAAGGCGAATCACTTTACCGTTAGGATTACTCCTAACAATTAACTTGTCGAGGTCATTGGCATTATAAGTTCTACCATTTGCTCTAATCAAATATTCTTCTTGTGATGTTTTGATGTTACCCCCAGTCACTAAGATGTTTTCCCTTGAAACCGCCTGAGCCACTTCCTGAAAGGTGATGCCATAAGCTAACATATCCTTTTCTCTTAAAGCAATTTCAATTTCCTCGTCTGGATATCCTGTAAGCTCTACTTGTGAAATACCATCAATGGCTCTAAGGTCGTTTTCAATACCCCTGGCGATGGTTTTTAAAGTTTTTAAAGGCAGGTTTTGACCTGTAACCGCAAAATTTATGGTTTCTCTTATATTCTCCGTTTTCTCCACCACCAGTGGTTCCATCCCACTGGGAAATGACGGTACCCTATCCACGGCGTTTTTAACCTCCGCTAGAATGATATTAATATCTCTACCCTTTTCTATTTCCACCACTACAGAACCCGAACTCTCTCTAGACACAGAGGTCACCCTGTCAATACCCACCAAGCCTTTAAGGTTATCTTCAATCTTGAGCACGACCCCTTCTTCTATTTCTTGAGGAGAAGCCCCAGGGTAAATAGCGGAAATGGTTATAATCCTTGACTCTACTAATGGGAAATAAGAAGACTTAAGACTTTTAATACCAATTATCCCGAAAATGACAAAAGCGGCTATAATTACATTGACTGCTACAGGGTATTTGATAAAATACGCTATTACTTTTCTCATCTAAACTTAATCTTTTGAAACTTTAACAATCATGCCATCATAAGCACCTGGTAATGATTTACTTAGCAGTATAGAGCCATCCATTAAGCCTCTTACCAATACTTTTTTATCTGAAAGATGTACCACCTGAACAGGTTGAGTACTTAAAATGGAGTCGTTTTCTATAATAAAAACGGTATTATCTCCAGATAATAAGGAGCGGTCAATCTCCAATACATTACTTTCTGTATTGGCCATAACAGAAGCCTCTAGAAACATTCCTTCTGTAAGGTTACTTCCGCTTATCTGAATGTAAGCTTGAACCGTTTGAGTGGTAGGATCTATAACCCCATTAATTCTTTTCACAAATCCCATCCAAGTGTGCTCTCCGTTTAGATCTTTCACATCTACCCGCTTGCCAACCTTTAAGAATTTAAGGTTTTCGGCATTGATGTTAGCCTCCAGCTCAAAAACAGAAGGATTAATAAATGAACCCAATTTCTGACCCGTTCTTATCAGCGTTCCGGGATCTACCAGAGCTTCAGTAAGTATACCACCGAAAGGAGCATATATCTTATACTTGGTTAGTCTCTCCTCCAAATTTTTAATGGAATAATAAGTAGATACAATCTGCTTGGCATTGATAAAGTATTTCTCCTTCTCATTTACTGCTTCTGGCAATTTCTTGACCGTTTTCTGGATATCAAACTGATCTAGATAAGACTGCCAGTGCTGAAAAGACTCTGGTAAGTCAAATTTCAAATCAGGCATTATAGAAACAATGTTATTATAAAGCACACTTCTTTGAGCCACCAAACTAGAATAAAACTCCTGAGAATCCATTTCTAATAATAGCTCACCTTTGGCATATCGCTGGCCTGGCTTGAAAGCTGTTTTGGAAGGTTTAAAAACACCCCCAACCTCCGAGAAAAGTTCAATTCTCTCTTGAGCTCTAATGGTACCGTTGGTTTCAATAAAAACAGGGGTGTCTTTATTGGCAACTACGTCTGCATAAACGGTGTTGGTGGTTTTTTGATTTTTGCCTCTAGGGGCTTGTTTACTGTCTGCTATTTCCTGAGAAAGAAAGTAGGCTCCGATGAGTAAAACCAAGCCTAAAATAATACTAACAATTAGTCTCATTTAGTTTTTTGAGTGATGATAAAATTTAAGCAACTGCCGACCTAAATGCATCTCGGATGATTCAGACAGTTGTCTCTATATTATCAAAGGTCTTATTTTTAAGTTAAAAAAAGCGAACTTATTGATTAATCGCCCTATATTCTAGATAACCTTCGAGGTTTAATCGATGGTTCAGATATACCAAAAAACACTTAGAGAAGACTAAGTACTACGAAACAGCACTGTTCAGGAAGTCGCCCAAAGGTTTCAATGTTTCAAAAACTTCTATGGCGTGGGGCAAGAAACTATCTTCGGTCACTTCAGCATCTTTTACATCATGTTGAGCCAAAAAGCTCTTCTTTTTTAATAAATCAATGTATTTATGGTCTTCGCCAAAACCCTTGGGTGGTCTTTTGAGGCTTTCACCAATTAAAGTCCCAAAGATTTCTTTAAATTTTGGAGAATCTAGGACAGCTACAAGCGAAGCTCCACTATAATCTATCTCTTGTCTAATACCTTTTATCCACTCTCCCTGTGGCAGATATGCTCCACCTGCCAACATGCATTCACCTTCACCAATATGTATGTAGTAACCAGAACGTGAGTGAATATCCGATTTCTTTAAGGCAGAAGTAATATGAGCTCCCATATGGGTTTTATAGGGCGATTTGTCCTTTGAAAAACGGACATCTCTGTAAATTCTAAAGACACAACTCTTTCCGGTATGATGAGCTATGCTTGGGTCAAACTTGGAGATCCCTTTGATTAAATCATCCATAAAAGCTTCAAAGTTCGCTTTTGCTACCTCGTATCTGGCTTTATGATTCGTAAACCATTCTTTGTTATTATTGGCTTTTAGTTCTTTTAAAAACTGAAAAGTGTCTTTTGAAATGGCTGTCATGATAAAAACTTGAAGGTTAAAAATTCATCCGATAATTACGATTTGACTCTCGAATAAATGTAAGAAATAATAATTGCAAGCAAGAGGGAATTACCTTCTCGCTGAAGTTGGAGCAAAACTGTGAGGTCTGTTTTAAACACCTTCGCCCATTTTAAATACTTAACTCCAAAATATAACAACCTCTTTCTTCCCCAAATAAAACCACATGATGAATCTAAAGTTTATTGTTGTATATGATAAGCTAGCCTCATACCTAAAAATATGAGCCGATTTAACGGTTCATTTGAATTGACTTGAGCGTAACTACTATTCCTGCTGTTATAAACATGTATCACTTAAAAGGCTATATCTGTCAAAGATCATATTATTATATAAAACTAAAATCTAACTTGACGGTAACTTAAGCCTAATAATAATGACCAGCATACGAAGCAGACCACGTTTTAAACAAACCATCGCACTCCGTGAAGAAGATTTAAAGATTAAGATTTCTTCTAAACTGAAAGATAACTCTCAGGGCGTAAAAGGTGGTGTTTTTAGCCACCACTTTCATTTGGAAATCGTCAATAAGGAACAGCATTTTTGGTCGCCTCATTTGAATGTCACATTAGAAAACTCAGATGACGGAACCATTCTTAGAGGCAAATATGGTCCAAAACCAACCATCTGGGCAATTTTCACATTCGGCTACTCCAGTCTTGGAATTGCATTTTTATTTACCGCAATGGCTGGTTTAGTTAAATTAAGCCTAAATCAAGAGAGTCAAATTCTCTGGGCATTACCAATTTTGTTTCTTTTTATTCTTGGGCTTTATATGGCCTCTCAAACAGGTCAGAAACTTGGTGTAGAACAAACCTTTAGAATCCATCATTTCTTAGAAGAATGTTTAGAAACAAAGATAGGAATAGGCTAACATGAAAAAATGGTCACTTTTCAATAAGCCATAAATGTTGATCACCTCATAACGGAATGGGAATAAACAGAATATCTACTCGCCTGTTTCGCATCCTGCCTTCGTTTGTATTATTATCAAATACAGGAGCATCAAAAGCGAAGTCTTTGAACTTAATGATTTCTTGTGGCACCCTGAGATTGACAAGTGTTTCAATAACCGATGCACTACGCATTCGGCTCAGGTATTCATTAAATTCTCTCCCTCCAATGTTGTCTGTATGACTGGTTATTTTTATCTCATAGAATTCTAGGTTCGGAATACTTTGAATAAGCTCTTTTAAACTTAGTTTTTGATCCTTGTCTATTAAGAAGCTTCCTCCTCCGAAATAGATACTTCGCATTATCTCTTTTGGCTCTTGGGCTATAGATTGAAAAGGAAAAGAGAATAAAAATAGTATGACTAGTTTTTTCATAAACCCATAAATTAGATTAACTAATTTAATACAAGACGTTTAGAAAAGCAATCATACCAAACTATAAAACAAATTAGACAGCTTTTGACATCTCTTAAGAAATGGCTTTTAGCGATTTATCATTTAATACTTTAGGAGAATAGGTCAAAGCCTAGCATTTTTAAATGCTTGTTCCGTTATTTTGCCTTCCGCTTACCTATTTCTCTAATGTTCGGTCGAATTATTCCGTTTCATTTTCATTGAACTCTACCTCTTCCCAAACCTTATCACTATTTAGCTTAAACGATCCCAAATACTTTTTACGCCAACTTCCTGGTGGTATAAGCGACAAAAACTGTTCGTCTTCGTTGGCTTTAGCATATAAATGATACACCTTTCCTATGATAGGTTCGGAACCCATTGTGGCATTATAGAGCAACTCGTTTACCTTATACTCATCTATCAGCTTTTGATAGTTGTTTTTTATGCTTTCAATCTTACTGTTAAACGTATGGTTAAAACTGCTGATACTGCTGTTTTTCCAGCTGGACAATTGGGTGGTCTGAATACTGGGTGCACCAATATTGGTTCCATAGGGTAAAAGACTGGAATTATATGTTTGACTGGTCTTATCAAAAGAAACATTGTCTGGACGTTCTTTGGTATAAAAATTCGGAACCTCTTCCACTCTGGCGTAAGGGTAGTTTATAAACTTGCCAACCGAAGAATATTGATTTAACCCCGTTACACAAATGTCATGAGCTTTTTCTAAATCCAATTGGCCATCCGCCTCTAGGTATGCCTGTTCTATACTGATGACCTGAACCTCCCCAATAATTAAGTGTGTCCCGTTAGATTTGATGGCTATATCTTCCAGCAACTTTAATCCCAATTTTATGGTACTCTCCTGAACAAATGGAGCAGGAAATTCAGCAAGATACTCCTCTTTCAGGTTACATGCCTTAAATTCCGATTGATCGCTTTCAAAATTTGCAGATGTGTAGTGAGCCTGCTTTAGAAAGGATTTATGAACATGGTTTATAGTGAAGACACCCGTTTCTTTGATATTATGATAGGTATCTCTTTCAACCGTTAGCGGTCTCATTATAAAACCCAACTGAGGAGGATTAGACCCAATATGAACAATGGAACTAAAGAGACCTAAATTGCTTATTCCGTCTGACGAACGCGTTCCTATTAAATGAACACCCTTATAACCAGAAAGAGAATTGATAAACTTTAGTTTGTATTTATTTTCCCAAGAAGAGATATCAGCGGGCGTGATGAGCATAAAGAAATTACTTTTGTTGAACAAAAGTAACTATGTGGCAGACAAATACTACCGTATTTTATATAACAAAGTTATGTTAAAGTAAATGGTTTAATCCTCCATTTCAGAATCTATATCCTCTTTTTTAGGAGCACCGTATCTTGCCAAAAGTTTACCAGAAACCTTGTATGAGGCAGAATAGGCTAAACCCTCCTGACGATGCGTAAAAGTTGAAAATGCTTTTTTATACCATTTTGCATCGGTCGCTTTCTTTTTAAAAGTCTCATGCATGGCCGTATCGTATGCTTCGCCATTAAGTCTTGGAGAAATTTGATAAACACCAATTCCAAAATATTCAACTTGCTCCAGTACCTTTTCAAAATCAGATTGAGAAAAATAGTGAATGGCACTATCGTCAAATCCGTCGTTCAGATTTTCTAAACCTACAAATACATGTTTCTTTAAAAACTCCGCTTGCTCCATATCTAATTCAAATAAATTTCCGCAAAGATTGCTTGTTTTTTTTGTAATTTAGCAAGGTTTGAAAATACTTTCTGCCCTGCGTAATTAGCAGTGTGACCAATATTCAAACTTGATAAGTTTTCCATTCTTAACTTCCAGTTTATTAATAACCTCTCTTTGGAAAAATATAACTAGGTTTCCTCTGGAGCTTAGCCTACTCTGAAACGTAAGGATTTAATACCCTCTAATTATTTGAAATTCCTCCACAGATTTAGGTCCACAATTCCTTAGTTTTTCGAAGTGTCTAGGTTTTAAATCTTCTATAAAAACCTCTTCCACATCAAAATTATCATATAATATATTTTTTAATCTACCTGAGACTATGTTCTTCTCAATTAACTCCTCAACTGTCGTTTTTGCTCCGTAAATCTCCTTTTTTTTTTAATTCTTTGAAAGATTAAAATCAATTTTATCGAGCTTATCTATCATTTCAAGAATAATTGGTTGCACATTTTAGAATCTAATTCAATTGAAAACAAGTTTAACAATTTCGAAAAAAACTCCATTGAAGAATTTAAATCGTCTATTTCATAGCACTGATATAGATTCAAAGGAGGAGAAATCTCTTGTCTTTTAATTTTAAAGCATACTGGAATAACTTCACACTTTTCTAAGGCTTGTCCCATGCCGCTTTCGAAATAAACCCATGGTCTATTAATACTATTGGGAGTCAAAAGGGCTATAACAGCTTGACTTTCGGTAATTTGCTTTAATATTTTATTAAACCAAATATCGCCAGGGATAAGGCCATTATTACCCTTATTGTCCGAAGAATACCAAGGAACTATTTGCTTAAGTGTAATTCGGTTTAAAGTACTTGAAAAAATGTCAGCAATTTCTTTATCCTGGTTAAAATGGCTGATAAAAAAAGCGATGTTTCATATTTTGTTTTTTTTGCTTTTAATTCTTAGCTCGGAAGTGAATTTGAATTCAAATTAACATATTAGCCCTATTAAACCAGCTACTCTGATGACATTAAATAGCTAATAATAACCAACAAGGATTTGCTTTAGCAAACGAAAGTTACAGACCAACCTTTATCCTTCGAAAATTAGGCTAAAAAAATATGTAAAGAATAGCTATTTATTAGGTGTCTAATATTTGGAAAGCCTAATAATTTCATTTAAACCAGCTCATAACTAGTACTTCGGCCGCCACTTTCACTTTTCTTTAAGATATCTTTATTTATTAAATCTTGTATATCTCTCAAGGCCGTATCAGATGAGCATTTTGCTATTTTAGCCCATTTTGAAGAGTTTAATTTGCCTTCAAAACCATCTAAAAGCTTATTCAGTAGGAGCTTTTGTCTGTCGTTCTGGAGCCTTGAAGCGTTCTTATTCCAAAACTCATGTTTCTGAATAACTTTCTCTAGCACAATCTCCGAAGAGCTTAATGCCTCCTTTAAACAATTTAAAAACCACGCTAGCCATTTTGTGATATCCATTGTTCCTTTTTGAGTTCTCTCCAAAACCTCATAATAGCCCTTTCGTTCTTTATTGATTTGAGAAGACATGCTATAAAAACGCTGTGGCATACCGTCAGATTTAGCCAATAACATATCGGTTATTGCTCTGGCTATTCTTCCATTTCCATCTTCAAAGGGGTGAATAGTTAAAAACCATAAATGAGCAATACCCGCTTTTATGACGCTATCTTCATTATGGTTTGTACTTAACCAATCTAAAAAAAGTTTCATCTCTGATTCTATCACAGTAGCATCGGGGGCTTGATAATGCACCTTCTCTTTTCCCAAGGCTCCAGAAACTACCTGCATGGGTCCTGTAGAATCGTCTCTCCACCCTCCTACCTTAATTTTGTACAAGCCACTTCTTCCGGTAGGAAAAAGCGAAGCTTGCCAATCAAACAAACGTTCTTTATTTAATGTCAAATCATAATTTAAGGTAGCGTCTAGCATCATCTCTACTATACCCTCCACATCTCTATCTGAGGGTATTAAACCTGAAATATCAAGCCCCAACCTACGTGCTACAGAAGAGCGAACCTGCTCTCTATTTAGAATTTCTCCTTCTATTTCGGTTGACTTCAGCACATCCATAGTCAAAGTCTCCAAAGTAGCTTCGTTTCTTAAATCAAAACCCAATGACTCCATCTTACCCACAAGTTTCCCTTGAGAATGGCGTACTTCCGCTACCAACGAAAATAACTCTTCGCTGTCCCACGTAAACTTAGGCCAAGCCTCTTTTTGATAGATATAAACTTTCATTCACCGCATTATATGCGGCGAATATATACATTATTCGCCGCAATACAATCCTATTCACCGCAAAATATACGGTGAATAAACGGGACATTCTCCGCATTTTCAGAACCTACGCCTCCTTCACAATTTCACGCCGATCATATTAAATACCACCTAACAGGCTACTTATACTAATAGCTCAACTAAATTTGCGGCATGAATTATTTATCGGCAGAAAATATAGGCAGAGACCTAGGTGAACATTGGCTTTTTAAAGGTTTGACCTTTGGCATACTTCAAGGAGAAAAAGTAGCTTTAATTGGCTCTAATGGCTCTGGAAAGACGACATTACTAAATATGGTGGCTGGAATTACCGAGACAGACGGTGGTGAAATTTCTTTAAGAAACGACATCCGTGTGGGTTACTTACCGCAGGAGCCAGAACTTATAGATGAACTTACGGTCATGGAAACCATTTTTAATGCTGAAAATGAGATTACAACGGCCATTAGAAATTATGAGATTTCTATGGAAACCAACGACATTGATTTGATGTCTTCTGCCATAGAAACATTAGATGCTCTTCAAGCCTGGGATTACGAAGCTAAAGTAAAGCAGATTTTAGGGAAACTAGGTATTCATGATTTCACCAAGTTGATTTCTCAACTTTCTGGTGGACAGAAAAAACGTGTGGCTTTAGCCAAAGTTTTGATAGATAATCCTGATTTCTTAATTCTGGATGAGCCTACCAACCACCTTGACTTACAAACCATTGAGTGGTTAGAGGGTTTCCTTTCTACTTCTAACACCACCTTATTTCTCGTTACTCACGATAGATATTTCTTAGATAAAGTTTCTAACCGTATTATGGAGTTGGCTAATAACCAGATTCATAAATTCACCGGTAATTATGCGTATTTCTTGGAGAAGAAAGCCGCTCGTGAAGCCAATGATGCCGTGGTACACGAGAAAAACCAACAACTGCTTAAGAAGGAGCTGGAATGGATGCGTAGACAGCCTAAGGCTAGAACCACCAAAGCACAATATAGAATAGATGCTTTTCATGATTTGAAAGAGAAGACGGCGGCAGGATTTAAGAAAGATGATAAAGTAGAGCTGAATGTCCGTACCGAAAGAATGGGTAAGAAAATATTGGAGATTCAGGACATCACCAAAGCCTATAACGACACTACCTTTATAGACCATTTTAGCTACACCTTTAAACGTGGAGATAAGATTGGCATTGTAGGTAAAAATGGTATGGGGAAAACCACCATGCTGGATATTATCATGGGCATTACCAAACCAGACAGCGGCTCTGTGGTAAAAGGTGAAACTATAAAAATAGGTTATTATTCACAGGGGGGATTGGATTTCAGTGAGGACCAAAAAGTAATAGACGCCATTAGAGAATATGCGGAGTTTGTGAAGTTAGGTGATGGCAGAGAGTTGTCTATATCAGCCTTTTTGACGATGTTTTTGTTTCCGCCAAAAGTACAGTACAACCCCATCTATAAACTTTCTGGAGGAGAGAAAAGACGTTTGCAACTGATGAAAGTATTGGTTCAAAGCCCCAACTTCTTGATTTTGGATGAGCCTACTAACGACTTGGACATTGACACTTTAAATGTTTTAGAAGAATTCTTAGAGAGCTTTGGCGGTTGCCTATTAGTGGTATCTCACGATAGATACTTTATGGATAAGATTATTGACCATGTATTTGCCTTTGAAGGCGAAGGTTACATCAAAGACTTCCCTGGAAACTATACAGAATATAGGCTTTGGAAAGACGAAGAAGAAAAAGCTGCTCTTGTTGAAAAAAAAGAAAAACCTAAAGAAGAGTACGTAGAACCTCCGAAAGTAATAGCTGCTGACAAAAGGAAAATGAGCTTCAAAGAAAAAAAAGAGTTTGAAGATCTAGAAAAGGCGATGAGACAGCTAGAAAAAAGAAAAGAAACGGTTATTGAATTAATGAATGGTGGTGAAAGTGATTTTGAAAAACTAACTGCTTTAGGACAAGAATTAGCGGAAATAAAAACTAATTTGGAGGAAAAAGAGTTAAGATGGCTAGAACTGTCGGAAATAGAAGGTTAAGAGCATTCCTAAAAAAATCTTATTATGACAGAAAGCATTTTCATTTAACCCTATAAGCTTTATTTTTACGCCCTAAGCAGAGCACAATGGAACAAATTACAGAATTCTTTCAATATTTAACTAACTCTGAAGAAATCATTCAGACGGGTGGTTTGATAGCGATAGTGCTGATTGTGTACATTGAAAATGGCTTATTTTTTGGATTCTTTCTGCCTGGCGACTACCTGCTTTTCCTTTCTGGTGTATTCTGCGGATTAGCCATTCTTAAGGTTAATATTTTCTTATTAATATTATGCGTTTTTTTAGCTGCCGTGTTGGGTTCCTTTACGGGGTACATCTCCGGCTATTACTTTGGCGAAGCCCTAGAGGCTAAAAAAGAAAACCTTTTCTTTAAGAAAAAGCATATCAAAAAAACGAAAAAGTATTTTGAGAAATACGGCAGCAGAACCCTTATTATAGCCCGCTTTTTACCTATTGTTAGAACCTTTGCTCCTATTATGGCGGGCTTGGTTAAGATGAGAACCATACCGTTTTGGGCTTATAATATTTTGGGAGCAGCCATATGGGTGGTGGTATTGGTTGGCGGCGGTCATTATTTTGGAGTTCATTTTCCATGGATTATAGACTACGTCCATTACATTATCATTATTTTCTTGGCTGTTACATCTTTTACCGTGATAAAAGGATATTTCTCTGCCAAAAATGAGATAGAAGAACTCTAAAGAAATTACTCCCCAAGCAAAAGCCCGAGAAGTAGTTTACATTGGGCTTATCATATTTTGGATGCAGCCATACGGGTGGTCGTATTGGTTGAAAGAGGTCATTATTTAAGAGTTCATTTCCCATGGATAATAGACTACATCCATTACATTATTATTCTTTTCTTGGGCATTACAGCTTTTAACCCGGATCATGCGTTGGGGAACCTTTATGAGTTTTAAAGTAATAAACCAGACAATTAAAGGAAATCAGCATAGCGTTTACTTTGATCTAAGTGATTGATTTTAAATGGGTTTACGTACTGATTTGTGTTACCCTGAGCTTGCCGATGGGAAGCAATTTAGCTACGGTCCCGATAAAATCGGGAGATTGCCTAATGCATAGAACGGGTTACCGCGATAAAAGGATATTCGCAGCCAAAAATGAGATAGAAAACCACTAAAAAAAATCACTCCCCAAGCAAAAGCTCGAGAAGTGATCTACATTCGTGAAAGCACCTTAAAACAAACTACTTAGCCAAATCAGGATTTAATAAATCATAAAACTGATCTAATTTAGGCATCAAAATTATTCTGGTTCTTCTGTTTTTAGCCATGTTTTCAGAAGAATTATTAGGCACCAAAGTGTTAAACTCTCCTCTTCCAGCGGCAATTAACCTATCAGGGTTTATACCATAGGTATCTTGTAAAACTCTTATGACAGAAGTAGACCTTTTTACACTAAGCTCCCAGTTGTCTTCTATAGCTCCAGAAATAGGTTTATTATCAGTATAACCTTCTACCATTACTTCTAGCTCTGGTCTAGATTTAATAATCTTAGCTATTTTACCTAAAACCTCCTTGGCTCTTGGCGTAAGTTTATAACTTCCAGAACTGTACATCATGGCATCAGAAAGGTTAATCATAACCACTGTTTTGTCCACTTTAATGTCTACATCCTTATCGTTAAGGTCCATTCCTAAACTACTCTTTAGGTTAACCGCCAGTGCCAAATTGATAGAATCTACTTTAGTTCTAGCCGACTGTAGTAAATTAATGTATTTGTCTTTTTGGCTCATCTGAGTGAGCGTCTTGTCTACGTTATCGCTAGCTGTTTTTGAAAGCACCGTAAGACCTTCTACCTGCATAACTTGCTGGTCTCTGTTTTTTTGTAAGTCGGCTATCTGACTTCTTAAATCCTTTAATTGGTCCTCTCTAAGTTTTGAAGTATTGGAAGAAGACATGTTGCTGGCATCCAAATCACTTCTTAGTTTTTGATTGTCTTGCTTGGCGACCAACAGCTCGTCGCTGCATTTCATCAAACTTGCATCCGCCGTCTTGTATTTGGACTGCATCGTTGTAAATTTCTTTTTACTAACGCATGAAACAAAAGTTCCGGCAAATAAGAGCGAAACCATTATCCATTTTAAGCTTTTCATTCTCGTTTTTTTTGATTTTAATTGTTTTTGAAAATCAAAATAGAGGTCAGATTCTAATAATTCTGCGTTCTATTTGACGAAACAAAATAATCAGCAAATTCTTTATTAAAACTTAAGTGAGGCTTAAAAGAAACTTAATTTTTAAAGCCAATTCTAAAACGATTCAGAAAAGCCGAGGGTGCTTCATAAGACAATTCTGCCGAATGAAACTGAAGAATACGCTTAGTAATTCTAAGGCCTAAACCATAACCGTTTATTTTGGTGGCATTGCTGCCCCTCATGAAGGAACTAAAAAGTCGTGTTTGTTCAAATTCTGAAATGGTTTGACCGTCGTTTTCTATCAAAACTTGAATTCCAGTTTTAGGCTCCGAAATGATTTTGACCTGAATGGCGTTGTCGGAAGCGTATAGAAAAGCATTTTTAATGAGGTTACTGACCGCTATCTGCAGCAAGGGCTTTATGCCCATAATTTCCATTTGATACTCACCGCCAAGGGATTCTACTATCTCAAATTTCATATCATACTCTGGATCCAGCTTTTTCATTTCTTCGTAAGCTGCAAAAATCAATTCATCCACACGTACTTTTTCGAAATCTTTACCCTTTTCTTGTTTTTCAAGACGAGATAGTAAAAGCAGCGTATTGATCAAATCTGACATTTGATGTACGTCGTTTTTTATATTCTTCAAATATTCCAAAACCTCTGGAGGATGTGTATAATTCTGCATCATACCTTCCAACTGAAAAGCTATTCTGGTCAACGGTGTTTTAAGTTCATGTGAAGCATTGGCCGTAAACTCCTTCTGCGACTCAAAAGCCCCATCTATCCGTTCTATCATGCTATTAAATGAATTTGCCAGTGTTTCTATTTCGTCATTTCTATTGTTTCCTGTGATACGATGGTTTAGTTTATTGGCAGAGATATCCACAATCTGAGATTTGAAATTCTCCAGCGGCAGCAGTAATTTTTTAATAAGAAAAAGTGTAGATATCCAAACTAAAACGCTCCCTACAAAAAATGTAAAAAGCAGAATATAAAGCAGATAAGACAATTTCCTTCGGCCATATTTATCGCTAGCAGAAGTAATCACAAAGTAATCTCGCTGCTCAAAATCGTAATACATACCCACCACTTCCTTCTCTTTCTCATTTCTGTAAAAAAAGCCTTTCTCTTTTAAAAGCTCTAAGTCATTTTGGTTCCAATGAATTTCTGCATCATCAAGGCTACTATAGATGAGGTTAGAACTGTCGTCAAAAACAATGGTCTTTTCGTCAAATAGCTTATAAATGGTATTTTGATCAATGCGTTTTAAGAGCTGCTTATCCACTTCTTTGACTTCCAAAAGTAATTTCGCCGTTGTTATAGCCTTATTTTGTAGTCTATTAACAAATTCTGTTTTGCGATACTGAGCCGATGTGCTATAAATTAAAATACATGCCAAAGCCAAAAATGCCGAAAAAACAGAAGACACACCTACGGATATTCTTCTTCTTAATGTCATGACTCTTCTGCCGTAAGGTAATACCCAAAACCTGGTTTGGTATGTATAAGTTTTTGACCAAAACCCTTGTCAATTTTATTCCTGAGAAAGTTAATATAAACCTCAATGGTGTTAAGGCTGGTTTCAAAATGAATATCCCAAATTTGTTCTGCAATGGTTTGTTTAGAGACCACCCTACCTTTTGCCTTGGTCAAAAACACCAATAGCTGATATTCTTTCTTTGTCAGTTCAATAACCGTGTTAGCCCTTTTCACCACCATGTCGGTTTGGTTTATTTCCAAATCGCCCACAGAGAGCACTTCTGCGTGAATTTTTTCAGTGTTTCCTCTTCTAAGAATAGAATTGATGCGAAGCAATAACTCTTCAAAATGGAAAGGCTTGACCAGATAATCATCTGCCCCAAAATTAAAAGCATCCTTTTTATCCTGAATATCCCCATAAGCAGTCAGCATAATTACGGGTGTGGTTATTCCCTCTTTGCGAAGCCTTTGGCAAACCTCCAAGCCATTCAATAATGGCACATTGATGTCTAACAAAAGAACATCATACGAACTTTGGCGAATTTGCCTGAAGAGTGTCTCTCCATCAAAAACCACATCACACTTAATATCTCTGGAGTTCAAAAAGCTTTTTACTTCCTTTACAAGCGTTTTATCATCCTCCAGTAAGAGTGTATTGATTTGCATCATGTTTTAGGTAATTGTTGGTTTAAGCATCATTACTAACTCTAAACCAGAGTCAATATTGCGGAGCAAATCTCAACAATATTTTTGAGTTTAAAATATTATTTAAACCCGTATTATGCCTTGGGGAATCGTAATGAGTTTTAAAATACAATAAATCAGACAATTAAGGGAAATTAGCATAGCACTGCTATGGTGATTGAGTTTAAATGGGTTTACGTACTGATTTAAAGCAATTTAGCTCCGGTCCCGATAAAATCTGGAGATTGCCTAATGCATAAAGCGGGTTAAATGACGTATAAAATTTAGGCATTCATACCCTCCCGACACCTGAGCATAAAAAAACCGCCTTATGATTACTCACAAGGCGGTTTTTACGGTTAAATAAGTTTATTTACCCGCCAAGTCAGGGTTCAATAAATCATAAAACTGATCCAATTTTGGCATCAAAATTATTCTTGTTCTTCTGTTTTTGGCCATGTTTTCTGCTGTGTTATTAGGTACCAGTGTATTATATTCTCCTCTACCAGCAGCTATTAATCTGTCAGGATTCACACCATACATTCCTTGTAAAACTCTAATTACAGCAGTCGATCTTTTCACACTTAACTCCCAATTATCTTCTATTGCTCCAGATATAGGCTGATTATCTGTATAACCTTCTACCATCACTTCTAACTCAGGTCTAGACTTTATAATTTTAGATATTTTCCCTAAAACTTCTTTAGCTCTTGGTGTTAATTTATAACTACCTGTACTGTACATCATGGCGTCAGAAAGGTTAATCATGACCACCGTTTTATCTACCTTAATATCCACGTCGGTATCGTTAAGGTCCATTCCTAAACTACTTTTTAGGTTAACAGCTAAAGCCAAATTTATAGAGTCCACTTTGTTTCTAGCTGCGTGCAATAAGTTAATATATTTATCCTTTTGACCCAGCTGAGTAAGTGTTTTATCGACGTTATCACTCGCCGCTTTTGAAAGTACTGTAAGACCCTCCACTTGCGTTACCTGCTGGTCTCTATTTTTTTGTAAATCGGTAATTTGGCCTCTTAAATCTTTAAGCTGCTCTTCTCTAAACTTAGCAGTATTTGACATTTCCATGTGAGCAGAAGATAAATCACCTTTTAGTTTTAATATATCTTGATTTGCCGAAATCAAATCATCATTACATTTCATTAAATTGTCTGATGCGGACTGCCATTTTGTTTGACTATCCACATATTTCTTTTTACTAACGCACGATGTAAAAGCCCCTATGAGTAGCATAGATACTACAATCCATTTAAAATTATTCATACTTATTTGTGTTAAGGTTTCTCTAAAATATTGATTTATAAAGTCGTAAACCTAAATATTCGTTCCGGTACTGGTATAGCTAATTCCAACAATCTATATCAAACTTACTGTCAACAACTTAATAGACAAGATACAATATTAACACGAATACGTCAACTGGGAAGTGTAGAAAATACTCAACAGGAAAATCATTAGATTTGATAGGTCTGCAAAGACATAGAAGTGCCATCATAAACACCATACGTATTAAACCTAATCCAATCTCCAAGGTTTATATATTTAGTGGTTTCTGAAACGGGGTGTTCCAGAGCAATATGTCGATGACCAAAAATATAGAAATCATGATGGTTTCCTTTTTTCTCCATTTCCAAAATGTAATGAAAAAGAAACTCTCCGTTAATGTCAATTTCTTCAAAAACTACATCCTCACTTCTGTTTTTCTTCCAAGAATTTAACGACCAAAGATTACCCAATGACATTCCCAAATTAGGATGCATAAACCTACCAAATAGGAAAGTACAAACGGGGTTATTGAAAAGCGAAGCCTTAAGGAATTTATAGGCCTTATCGCCAGGGCCTAGTCCGTCTCCATGGCCTACATAAAAAGTATGATGAACACATGAAAAAGATTGAGGCTCAAAACAAACGGATGCTCCTATCTCCTTCTGAAAATAGTCTGCCATCCAGAGGTCATGATTTCCAGTGAATATTTTAATGGTTATTCCTTCGTCTGCCAGTTCGGCTAGTTTACCAAAAAAACGAATATACCCCTTAGGAACCACACGCTTGTATTCAAACCAAAAGTCGAATAGATCCCCTACCAAGAAAATTATTTGGGCATCGGTTCTGATACTTTCAAGCCAAGAAACTATTCTCTTTTCACGTACCAAACTTTCTTCATGGTTTGGAGCTCCCAAATGAAAATCTGAGGCGAAATAGAGCTTTTTGCCAACTTGTAGGTCTATGTGAGGAATATCTTTTTTCATGCGGCTGCAAAGTTAGCCCAAATTTTGAATCATTAGGAGCAAAATGAAATCCACATTTTTTTAATCTCACGATGAATACCATTTATGCCGATTCTCGTATTTAATTTAGCATTAAATACATCGCTTTTAAGCTTCATGCCATTGCAATTTCAACATGAAAAAGATACTATCATTTATTCTTTGTTTAGCCATCCCTTTAGCAATAGGAGGCATTTCTGGATTTGCCACGGTTACGGGAATAACGTCTTGGTACAGCACCCTTAATAAACCTTTCTTCAACCCTCCCAATTGGATATTCGCACCAGTTTGGACCACCTTATATGCCATCATGGGTGTTGGATTGTACCTGATCTGGCAAAGTCCTAAAAGCCTAGAAAGAACCAATGCTCTGACTATTTTTGGCATACAATTGGCTCTTAACTTTATCTGGAGTTTCTTGTTTTTCTTCTTCGAAAACCCAGGCTTTGCACTCCTTGAAATTTCTATTCTTTGGATGGCTATTTTAATGATGATAGTATTCTTTAGAAAAGTGAATAGAACCGCCGGAAATATTCAAATACCTTATCTACTCTGGGTGTCTTTCGCCAGTTGTCTTAATGCAGCCATTTGGTGGCTAAACTGATTAGTAATCAGGCATCATGTAACAGAATATAGTTCTTTGCTTGATGTCTGAAAATACTGGATTCTGTGTCTAAAGAAGAACACAAATTTTCTGCGTTTTAAGCACTTTGTTATTTAGATATATTGCCGCACTTGAAAGAAAACCCGTGACGACTTTAACCTTAATTTTGCATTTGCAATTTGTTTTTAGACGAATCCATCTATCTTAACAAAGAAACGTATAAACAGATATTCACCAAGAAATTTCCGTGTCTTTTGAAATGCATGCACCCCTTCTTAAGCCTTACCTTTTTAAGTCTGCTCTGATTGATGAGGAAGTTTTTTAAAGTAAAAAGAAGAGCTGACTGCAGAATCACTAAAACTCAAAAAAGGGGCTTGGGTCTACTAAAAAAGTTATTATTGTCTATTTGACCATATCTTTCCTGGCTCAAAGCGGTCCGAGTCTTAATGAATTGTTTAAATTGTCAAAGATTCAAAGAACCCTATATGAAAAAATTAAACTATTTGGCATTATTATGCCTTGGAGCACTTATGCTCTGCCCAAAAATTGGGTACTCCCAGCAAATCTCAAAAGACTACCTACTGCTCCTCACCAGAGAATGGAAAGGCGAAAGATTTAACGATGGTAGACCCAAAGTTTCTGATGACATCTTGAACCGTATGAAGTTGGTAACCCTAGAAGAAGCATGGGCAGTTTTGCGAAATCATAACTATAAACAGCAGTTTGAAGGTAATTGGCAACTCATAAACCCTGACTCTGTGATGGTAGGAAGAGCTTTAACAGCCACTTTCATGCCAGGCAGACCAGACATTCAAAAAGCCATAGATGATAAAGGCCATAACAAA
Source organism: Arcticibacterium sp. (assembly GCF_055134445.1). Taxonomy (NCBI): domain Bacteria; kingdom Pseudomonadati; phylum Bacteroidota; class Cytophagia; order Cytophagales; family Leadbetterellaceae; genus Arcticibacterium; species Arcticibacterium sp. Next base: position 35,852 of record NZ_JBSRVI010000150.1, on the reverse strand, counting down.
GACGGTCGTGTGCAGTCCCAAAACTCTTGGCCCATTGACCTTTTACAAAAACGCGATGTCTACGTGGCAGACCAATTCGGTTCTTATAAAGATGGCCCTACCATTGGCGACAACCTCGGCAACTCCATTTTTACCAAAAGCGGAAACGGCATCGTATATGATGGGGCCATAAGAGACATTGGGGGCTTGAAAGACATTGGAGGTTTTACCTCTTTCTTCCGAAGCTATCACCCTTCTCACCATCTCAATAACGCTGAAAAAGATCTTAATACCACTTTAGTGGCCATAAATCATCCAACAAGAATTGGAGCCGCCACCTGTATGCCCGGCGATGTGGTTTTAGGAAGAGATGGCGGTGTGGTATTTATTCCGCCTCACTTGGCTGAAGAGGTGGTTAAAGTGTCTGAAGTGGTTCGCTTAAGAGACATGTTTGGCCATCAGCGTTTAAGAGAACAAAAATATACACCAGGTGAAATAGACATGAGATGGTCTGACGTCATAGAGAAAGACTTCTCAGGATGGCTAAATGAGCATATCGACGCCCTACCTGTTTCTAGAGCACAAATTCAAGAAATACTTAGCAAAAGAACTTGGTAAACTGAGCATGACCATCACATTTTCTAGCTTATTTCTTTCTTTAAAATATACTTAATTACCTACCAGTAGGACAACCCTAAATCATCATTAAATGAAACGTAGATCATTTCTAAACAAAGCCGCACTCACATCAGCACTTACGGCCGCCCCCCTTTTAAACTTCGCAAGAGAATATGAAACAGCCATTGACCGCACCCCAAAAAGTTCCATGCCGTCGGATTTGAAAATTACGGATATCAAATGTGGCTATATTAGAGGCGGGCACAGCTTATTTGTGAAGATTTACAGTAATCAAGATATAGTAGGTCATGGTGAAGGTGTAGACGCCACACCAGGAACCTATCATTTAGTAAAAATAATGGGCCAGAGAATTAAAGGTCAAAACCCATTAAATGTGCATAAGCTTTTTGAGACAATCAGAAAATCTGGCTTTTTTGAAGGGGCACAGTCTGGAATGTATGTTGCCGTATTGACGGCCGTAGAAACCGCCCTTTGGGATTTGGCAGGCAAGGCTTTAGGCCTACCCGTTTATCAACTTTTAGGAGGTAAATTTAGAGATTCGGTACGCGTTTACATGGACACCGCACTGTATCAAAACCGATTACCGAAACCAGAAGATTTTGCAGAAGCTGCTAGAGAAGCTGTAGATATGGGTTTTACAGCCGTAAAATTTGACTTAGACCAGGCCAACGACCCAAATAAATACGACAAGTTTAATTGGACGGCTAGTCCTGCAGAACTTCAACGGATGTATGACCAAATGGCTGCCACACGTGCTGCAGTAGGCCCAAATATAGACATCTGTGCAGATATGCATGGAAAATATGACGCTATCACCGGAGAGCGTGTAGCTAAAATGCTAGAGCCGTTAAACCTAATGTGGTTAGAAGAACCTATAGCTGCTGAAAACGCCGATGCCTACAAAAAAATAACGTCTTCTACCTCTACCCCTATTTGTGCCGGAGAAAATCATTATTTGGCTCATGGCTTCCGTCCATTATTAGAGAGCGGTGCGGTAGACATCATTATGCCAGATTTACAAAAATGTGGTGGTCTGGGCGAGGCCCAAAGAATAGCCAACTTGGCCAATCTTTATTATGTACCATTTGCACCTCATATGGTGGCATCTTATTTAGGTGCTATGGCCTCTGCACATGTTTGTGCCTCTGTACCGAATTTTATGATTATGGAATGGCAAATCTATTTCCATAAAGACCCTATGTATAAAGAAATAGTAAGTTTTGAAGGTGAAGCTGTAGAGAATGGCTTCATAAAAGTTAGGGATGTTCCTGGTATAGGCGTGGAGATAAATCAGGAGGCAATGAGAAAATATGCACCAGAAGGTGTCCCATTTTTTGAATAAGAAACGTCTTGGTATAGAAATAGGTCGAACTTCTGTAAAGAAGTTACTGTTAATATAAAGACCTAATTTTTTAACCTAAACTTATTAAACGATGAAACAAATATTGACACCCCTAAACCTTCTAATCGCCCTTTTTATAGCGTCATTTTCTAGTGCTATGGCCCTAGAAACCCCTAAGACTTCGAAATCTGATATGGCAGCGGACTTTGAAAGGGCTAAGATTTTTTCTTTAGAGTACCTGGAAGCAATGCCAGCAGATGGTTACGCTTTTAAACCAACCGAAGACATTCGTTCATTTGCAGATCAATTCTTGCATATGGCAGACGCCAACTTTGGTTTAACATCTATGATTGCTGGCGTGGCAAATCCAATGGCTGATAAGAAGCTAGAAGGAAATGAAGCTTCTCAGTCCAAAGAGGCCGTTATCAAGGCCGTAACGAAAAGTTATGACCACATCATAAGTACACTAAACGGCATGAGCGATGAAGACCTAAGCGAAACAGTTAAGCTTTTCAATACCTTTGAACTGACTAAAGCCCAGGGATTGGCGAAAGTTTTTGAGCATGCTACACATCATAGAGGTCAAACGACTATTTACCTAAGACTAAAAGGTGTTACGCCTCCTAATGAAAAGTTATTCTAAGGATTAATTATATCTACAAAAACTCAAGCCAAACGGTTTGAGTTTTTTTTTGCTTAGTGTGAACATATTCGAACACATTTTACGTTAGACTGCTACCTTTCTATAAACAAAGGACACAAGTGAGACTATTTTTCAGTATTATTTTTTCGTTATCATTCGCTGCTCAGGCCGCTCTTCCGCTCGCTATCGGCGATAAAATGGGAGATAACCCTCCACCAAGAATCATTAGAACATGCTGCTCTTTTGGCTCAGATGTTAAAGTCACTGGCATACCTTTTCTAAAAATTTCTGATATTACGAGTGTTGAAAAATTAGGTTCTCATACCTACTTAGGTAACGAAACAGAAAATAATGGTATCATTTATACTCATAAAGGTGGCTTTATTGACATTGGTCACCTAAGAGATCAAGCAGATTGGACGGCCTATTTGTACCAAAAAATTCTTAAAGCCAATAATCAAGATTTTATTATTGAACTCGGTAGAGAAGGAGGTCAAAAGAAACTAGAAATTTATCCTGGTCAACTGGAAACTACAGCAGACAAAATTGCCCTTGCAGGAAAAATAGCTTATAACCTTTCTGTTTGGCATGAAATAGCCACTTTTTTTGGTGCTTCCTATATTCCAATGGTGCCAGAAAGATATTCGGCCTTTAGTATGGAAGATGCTTACTCTAACCTTTTAGGAGTTCAGTTGGGAATGAAAGCCCTTCAAAGTAAACTACCATTTGAGGAAGCTATGAGTATGCTCTTAAGTGAAAAATTGGCAGAATTGGATGCCGTATCAGGCATTGACGGCACTTTAGAAGCCATGGAGGTCGTTAGAGACATTTGGTGGACCAGAGAAGCCAAACTACCTAGCAAAAACATTTTATTACAAAGGGAGTTTGAAATTGAGAACTGTCTGACCCCTTGGTTAATAGAAGATACTAAAAATGAATCTAGTGATAAACTACAGATTTGCCCGCCAACGGAAACCCTTGATGGCACTGACTTAGAAAACTTTTATGAGCTAAGCATACAGCTGAACAGTAAATTTCCAGTGAAACGAGTATTGCCTAAAGAGTTCCACAGGGTAATTACGCAAAAAGATTTCAACCTACTCATATCTGAAGCGGAGCGTAAAACCGAACTTCGAGATAGCCGAATCAAGCTTTAAACAAGCCTTAAAAGGCCGCTTAAGAAGCTCCGTCCAAAACCCAAGCGAAAATTACCATTCTTCATTTTAGAAAACCACTCATGTACTATGCATTGCAAAGTACCTTGTCTTAGTTTAGGTTTGTATCATCAAGTCAGCCACAGTGTTGACCAAAATGATAAAAATTGAAAACTTATACAAAACAAAATATTATTATGAAAAAGCTATTTAGAATTAAAGGTTCAGAAAAAATGTTAGGTGGTGTGGCTGCGGGTTTAGGTCATTATTTCGATATCGACGCCACTTTGGTGAGAGTGTTATTAGCCATTGGCTTTTTCACCCCAGTGCCTGTAGTTATTATTTATCTTATTCTATGGGTGGTTATGCCTGCCGAGCATACCTATCAGCTAAGTCAAACTACTGAAATGCACGCTTAAGATTAATTAAAAAGTTTTTTAGATTAGGGTTTATCTAGGTTTCTTTTAGAAGAATAGATAAAAAAATAAACCTGTCGGACGATGTCTGACAGGTTTTTACTTTTTGTAATGAAATCCTATTAATTACCTTCTTTGGGAACAACAAATGCCATAATAATATAAATAAGAATAGGCGAGCCTACCCCCAAAAAGGTTAGCACCACCCACAAGATTCTTATCAATGAAACATCGAGATTGAAAAACTTAGCCATACCCCCGCTAATTCCAAGTAACATGGCCTCGCTTCCTACTGTTCGTCTAAGTTTTTTAGATGTACTCATAATTATATCATTTCTTTTTAAACGGAGAAACTCTCTCCGCAGCCACAAGTTCTTGAAGCATTCGGGTTTTTAAATTGAAATCCTTTACCGTTTAGGCCGTCAGAAAAGTCTAACTGCGTACCAATAAGGTACAAAAGACTCTTTTTATCCACAAAAACCTTGACGCCGTTATCTTCAAAAACGTGATCGTTATCTTTCTGAGTAGCGTCAAATTCCAGGTCATACATCAAACCTGAGCATCCACCGCCTTCTACGGCTACTCTTATCCCCTCGCTTTCGCTTTTACCTTCCTTAAGTTTGAGCTCCGTGATTTTATTCCTTGCCTGCTCTGTTACTGTTATCATAAAATAACTAATTTGCTGTTAAATCTAATGTACAAAAATAACCCTTCATTACCTTTAAAAGTTTCATGGCAATTCCTTTATATAATAAGCGAAAGTTAGAAAAGCTATTCGCCAGAAAAGACCGCGAAACTAATTTACAAAATTACAACAAGATTAGGACTGAATTTAAATCAGGCGATCTTCTATTTTTTTCTGGCGACCATTGGCTTTCAAGCTTGATAAGAGGTCGGTCACGATCTGCATGGAGTCATGTGGGTATTGTGATAAAGCTAGAAGAAATGAACAGGTTGTTTTTGGTAGAAAGTATCCTTGGAAATGGCGTTAGAATGGTACCCCTCTCTAATGTTTTTAATGATTATGGTGGCAATCAAGAGCCTTATGACGGGCGAGTAGCTTGGGCCAGACATACTAACCTGAGCCAAGACGAGATAAAAACAAGAATTATAAAGGAATTTTGTTTAGATAACCTCACCAAACAATACGACAACTGGGAGTACTTTAGAATACTCTGGAGAACATTACTCGGCAGTAAGGAAATCTTTCATGATGATAAGTTTACCTGTGCAGAGTTTATCCTAGAGGCATTTAAGTTTGCCGGCATTCGCCTTCCAAAAGAAAGAGGCTACTTCATTAGCCCTGGTGCATTTTGGAGATTAGACGAGGTGAAAATGATGGGTTCGTTGATTTAAGTATCTTATCAAAAAAGAAAATCAAAGTAACCCTCGCCTATCTTCAATCCTTAATTTTGATGCGTTAAGTATATTTAACAATTCGCAAAACACAGCACCAATATACTTATATTCAATAAGTTAATTATCAAACCTTTCACTTAACCTCAAGAGTAAAATCCTTATCTACGAAAAATATCGTAGACAAAACTTGGGACTACGAAATAGTTCGTACTATATTTGTTACGAAATCAATCGTAGATGAAAAAGCAATGCAAAAACCAACAGATTCGGAATTAGAAATTTTGCAAATATTATGGCAAAAAGGACCTTCTTCTGTAAGAGAAATTAATGATGAATTAAATATCAACAAAGAAGTGGGTTACACTACTACTTTGAAAATCATGCAGCTTATGCTGGGCAAAGGATTACTGAGCAGAACAGAGCAAGGTAGATTTCATATCTACAAATCCGTAGTTTCTCAGAAAAGCATGCAAGAGCATTTAGTAAACAAATTTGTGGATGCGGCATTTGGTGGCCAAGCCATGAATATGGTGATGCAGACTTTAGGAAATCATAAAGCATCAAAGGAAGAATTGGCACAAATAAAAAAGCTCATAGAAGGTCTTGAATCCTGAAAAAGTTTTCAATAAACTGGAAATAGCATTGAGCAAGAAACTAACACAAATTATGAAAAGCTATACATTATGAACAACCTACAATCATTCTTTAACACGCCACTGGCCGGCACATTTGGGCAGACCATGTTCCATTCCCTTTGGCAAGGAGTACTTATCGTTGGCCTTTATTTAATTGCCAATAGACTTATTAAATCTGCTTATAATAAAGTATGGGCTGGTTTATCGGCGTTTTGCTTGCAGTTCTTCGCATCCATCATTACTTTTTTAATCCTCCGACCTTCTTCTGCTGATGAAACTGTCTTTGCAGAATCAACCAACCCTTCTGTCTTAATTCCATTTACGGAACTGGTAAACACTGCTAACTCTCAGTCTTATCTTGAACTTATTCGACAAAATGCACATTGGCTTTTTGTAGGCTGGGTCATTGGCTTCAGCTTTCTATTCTTAAGACAGATAGGAGGGCTGGTTTATGTTCAATTCCTAAAGAGTTCTGGCACTTTTGAACTTCCAGAAAAAGCAAAAATAGCTTTGAGTAATGTTCTAGAAAAAATAGAAGGAAAAATACCCGACTTTAAAGCATTGTTGTCTCTTAAAGTAAATACAGCCATGGTACTTGGCTCATTCAAGCCAGTAATCCTTATCCCTTCTGCTCTGATAAGCCGATTAAGTACTGCTCAACTGGAGTTGATTATAGCTCACGAAATAGCCCATATTAAAAGAAATGACTTTTTAATTAATCTCATTCAAACCTTATTAGAGAATCTATTCTTTTATCACCCAGTTTATTGGATCGTAAGTAGTCAAATAAGAGAAAATCGTGAACATGCCTGTGACGATTATGCAGCAGAAATAACGGGCAACCGGGTATTGTTAGCCAAAACACTGGCACAAATACAGCTTTCTGCTCACCAACCTACCCTAGCTATGGCTTTCGGAAAAAAGAAGATGCCCATGTTGAGTAGGATTCAAAGACTTTTAGGCGTTAATCCTGAAGGCCAGAAAGTAAAAGTTACAGCTCTATTTTTGATGATAACTGCGATGTGTACTTTCGGTTTAGTACAAGCTCAGAACACCGCTGATGAAGAAATGGAAATTGAATTAATGCAAATTCCGGAAAAATATATCATACTAAATCAAGCAGATATCTATGAAACAGAAATTGTTTCGATGACAAGCTCAGAAACAAGAAAAGATTCTGGGGACATTGATATCGAACAAAATATCAACTATGATTTAGGTGACCAAGAGCTTAATATTAAAACCAACAAATATAAGATCCATATTAATCCTGACAAAATTATAATTAATGGTAAAGAACAAACTTTGACTGCCCAAGAAAAGATGGCCTTAAAATCTCACTTTCTAGGCATGCAGAAAGCCAGTCATCATGTTGAGGCCGTTTCTAAGGAAATGAATGTTGAGGTTCAGAAAATGACTTCGCTTCAACAAAAAGTGATGGGCGATATAGATTTCAATCCTCAGAACGACCCAAGTTTCCAAAAATCTTTAGAAAGTATTCAAAAAGAGTCGGAGATGATTGCAAAGTATGCCAACACCTTTCAAAACGATCTTTCTAAATTAGACAACAGATCTAAAACCTATAAAGCGGATGTGAACAAACTTGAAAGGGAATTTGAAAACAAAGTAAAGGTTCATGAACAGAAGATAGAAAAAATGGAAGTCAACATGGAGGGCTTTGAATCTAAGATGAAGGCATTTGAAGTAAAAATGGAAAGGGAATTTGAAATCCCCGTAAGAGAAATAGAGGTTATTTTGGAGAAAAAGGAAATCATTATAGATAAACACGCCGATGAAATGGAAAAGCATCATGAAGCCATAATAGACATGCTTCCAAAGGAAGTTAGAGACCATTTAGGTGTGAATCTACATCAACGCCCCGAAAGACCTGAAAAGCCCGCAAAACCTGCTAAGCCACCAAAACCAGCCAAACCAATAAAACCTGTCATTGAAGCCCCTTCTCCACCAATTGTAGACTAAAGAAAAACTCCCCATACTTTTTTATGAGCATGGGGAGTTTCATTCTAAAGTTTTTTCTTAAAATGGATGAGCAATGGCCAGATTAAAAATCAGATTTCCAGTCCTCCAGTCCTTGCTTCCCAATCTTATATCGTTAAGCACCCAAGGGTCATCCAACCATGGTTTTCTAACAGGGATGGCTATGTCTCCTCTTAATACCAGATAAGTAAAATCTAACCTAAGACCCACGCCGATATCGGCCGCTAAATCTTTTATGAAATCGCTGGTAAACTTAGCCTTCTCTCCATAAAAAGTGTCATCTCTGTAGGTCCAGATATTTCCTGTATCTACAAAAGCAGCTAATTCTATATAACTAGAGGCTTTATATCTCAATTCCGTATTTAATTCCAGTTTTATATCTCCTTGGGAGTTGGCACCAAATAATTCTGCAGTGAAATCTTCGGGAGAAACCCTTCCTGGCCCTAGGCTTCTTCCTCTAAAACCTCTAAGCCCATTAGTTCCTCCTGAGAAGTACTGCTTGGTTTGAGGGAGCATAATAGAGTTTTTATAAGGAATACCAAAACCTGTAAAGAGTCTATTAGCCCATGTCGTTTTACCAATGGTTTTAAAGTATTTACCTTCAAAATCAAATTTGGCAAATTGCTCATAAGGTACGCCTAAAAGCTGTTGATATCCTCCATCACCCTCTTCTGGCTTTTTAGCAATTAAGGAAGCCACATTACCCGAAACATCAAATCCAAAACTAAAAGAAACCCTATTTCTGGAATTTTGAAGTAATGTAGGTGTATAACCGAGCTGATATTGCAAACCCAGCAAGAGTTTGTTTTCCAAAATCTGAAAATACCTTTCTAAATCACTGAGGTTTTGACTGATAAAGATTTGATTGATAAAATTATCTGAAAAATTACTGGCTTTAATTAAGCTAAAGTAAACGGGTGTAAGTGTATGCTCATATTCTGCATTTTTCCTCCAGAAATAAGAAAAGGCAGCATTAGAACTGGCCAATGTATAAAAGTCCTTCCTTCTGAGAATCTCGTAAGAGATATTAATATTGGTCTTAGGCACACCTGATGAAACCTTGGTTCTTTGCTTCACAAAAGGAATCAAGAAACGTGGAAATGTAAGGTCACCAGATAGACTTAATCTGCGGTAATTATTACCGTATTCTATTTGACCAAACTGAAGGTCAATACCTCCATTCAGCTCAAACTTTAGAATTTCTGCTCCGTGAAAGACGTTTCTATTTTGCCATGAAACATTAGCTTCAGAACCATAGAGACCATTACTTTTGGTTAAGCCACTGAGTTGTCCTTTAATAGATTTCTTTTTTATGGGTGTCAAAAGATAATTAACATCTAAATACATGGAATCAGCAGCCCTATAGGGTTCATACCTGTTTCTTATGTACTGAAAATTCTTAAGATTCGATAGTCTGTTCAAACTGGCCTCCTGTTTTGACCGACTATAAAGCTCACCTGGTCTGAAAATAATGGATTCGGTAAACACTTTAGGCTTATAAGACTTATCATCCTCAGCGATGGCAAGTCCTCTTCTTTCTAAGTTATTAAATGAAGTTTTGGTTTCATTTCCTCCTTGTTTAGAAGAGCTAAGCACATTAATTTCTCTGATGTAATATTTATCTAATGCAGCATTACTGTATTCCGGGGAGAGTTTGGTTTTAATGTTTAATTTATTTGAGTTTAAGTTAGTATCAACCTCCAACACAAATTGACTAGGGCTCATGTAGAAATATCCCTTTTCCTGATAGAAATTACTAATTCGTTCTCTTTCAGCTATCAGTTCATTCAAATTATAAGGATTTCCAACTTTCAATACCGTACCTGCTCTAAGCCCAAGCGTATCTCTACCAAAAATCTGAAAATCTGCGGTATCTAAACCAACCTCTTGGATAAAGTACTGCGGTGCCAAATCCACTTGATACTTTATTTTGGTTTTATATTTTTTCGTGACCGATTCGCTGGTAGCCGTACTTTTAAAGTAACCGTTATTTTCTGCTACATTAACCAGATTTGCACGGTTTATTTTGGGATAGCCCTCCTCATAAAACACTGGCTTCTGACCTACTTTGTTTTGCAAGAAATTTCTAATTCCTTTGGGCTTTTTAGGTTCACCAATATTATAGTATAGCCAAACTTTATAAGGAAAACCCAAGACCATACTATTGGTTCTCGGAGCAAGAGCCTCTTCCATATCCGCTACTAGATTGGCCTGATTTTTCTTGGACGTTTCTCCCGCTACTTTTACCGATCCGCCGCCATAAATTGTTCTCCCTTCCGGTAGCTTTTTTGACAAACTGCATCCGCTCAGAAAAACTATCAGGGCAATATATAATCCTAAATTCCTCATTTACTCTTTTACCCCCTTTTTGAACAAATCCTTAACTTTTTCATACTCCGCCTGTAAAACAAAACTCACTCCAGTTTCTAAGACAAAACCTTCCAGAACAGTCTGAAACTGACTAGTTCTATACACTTTTACGGCATAACGCCCGTCCGCAGTTATGTTGTATCCAATTTCAATATTATCTAAAAGTTCCGCTGAATTCTGATCAATGCCTGAACTATTCTCAAGTTCAAAGTTTTTCCCTACCGATATCTTCACCCTATCGTTTAAGAAACTTTTTTTGAGTCCCACGCTAAGATCCGTTCGGTAAGAATTACTCCCACCTACACCGGTTTGTTCTGAGTTTAATCCGAAATTTAAACCTACAGAACCCAAAACGTCTCCTGCTAATACATTCAGCTGTTCTGTCAATAATTTACTCACGCTTTGACGGGCCGACTGATTCCCTAGTACGGAACCTATATCAAAATTACCATCAGAATAAAATTGATTGGTGGCCAAAAGAAAGAAAACCTGCTGATTCATTTTATTGGCATCTTTCTTTAAGGAAGTAAAAACTTCAGTATTCTCTAGCACTGTTTTGGCCGTACTTTCTGCTTTATCAGACACTTTTATATCAAAAGTAATAAGTGGATTTTGAATAGTTCCATCTATTTTCAGAATCACGTCAATGGGTACCTTGCCCAAATCTTTTAAATTAAGGTCTCCCCTAGTATCTAATGAACTTAAATCTGCTTTCACTTGATATACCGCTTGTAATTGAAGCGATGCTCTCATAGGATCGCCTGACCAAATGATGACACTACCCGGCTCTATCAGAAAGTTCCTTTTCAAGACCTCCACCATCGTAGTATTATAAGACCCTGAAGCAATTTCGTAAATACCAATGCAGAAAATCTCCCCTGTAGGGTAAATACCTACCGTTAAATTGGCAGATCCTTTTACCGTAAGTTTATCTCCAGTAAGCTCGTCAATAAGGATATTTAACTCTGCTTTTGGGTCTGTTTCTATGTCTAGAATAACTTCCGAATCTAATCCAGTTCCTTTTTCGAGCTTCGTGGTAGGTATGACTAAATTGCCACTCGCTAACTCTTCCTCTGTTTTGGGTGGCGATACAAAAGTTACCACACCATTTGACTCCGCTGTTTCTACCTCAGTCGGCATAATAACCGTTATATTACTTTGCTCATTCACCCTGATTTTTCCACTCAAATTTGGACTAGCTCCAATTCCTGAAACAATCAAATTGGCATTTATATTAGCCTTACCATAAAAAAGATCATTAGCACTTCTATCGGTATTGATTAGTAGAAAATTCTTAGTGTCTACCTTAAGGTCGTAAGATATTTTATCTGTATTTGACCAATCCAATTTTCCATTCACAGCCATTTTCTGATTCAAAGAATCTTTGACCACAAAATTCTCAAAATTGATTTCGTTTCCTTTGAAATAAATTTGTTGGTCTTCAATTTTCAAAGGAATTCCAAGATAATAGGGCGTGAAATTATAATCTACAAAAGACAACCTACCGTCAGCAAAAGGCTTGTCTGCATTACCTGTAATTTTCACTTTGCCTGTTACAAACCCCTTGGATTTAGTGAGCTCTCCTCCACTTAAACTTTGAATAAATTTGGCATCTACTTTGGTGATATTAGCCGTAAAATCTATAGGAACCTCATCTGTTAGGCCTATATTCCCTTTAAAATCTAATTTGCTTTCGGTGCCATCCAAACCTCCACTAAAAGTGGCATTTCTAGCATTAACTTCTTCTATATCTAGTTTTAAATCACCCCCCTTAATCCCTCCAACCTCAAAACCATTCACTGCTAATGCTCCAGTAACATTATAATCTTCCATATAATCTACCACCACTAAGTCTCCATTCAATTGCCCCTTTACTTCCTCAGATTTATATCCAGCAAAGTTGGCAAATGGATTTATGGTAATATCCACCACTTTTGCATTCAGTTGATTTCTCGTCGCATTTAATGTAAGCCGCTCCTTATCTTTCGAGATGGTCAAACCATTAATAAGTATGCCATCATCTCCATAATAGATGGCTGTGTTACTGATTTCATAGACCTGCTTATCCACCAAGAGTTCGTTAAGGTTAATCTTAAACAGTTCACCCTCTTTTTCTAATCTCATGCTTATCGCATGCTTTTTATTCTCCGAAAGACTATCCTTTGAGACAAAACCTGCCAAAAGAACACTATTGGACAATGAAATTTTCAGTTCATTTTTAGGCAAAATAAAGCTTCCAGAACTCAAATTTTTCAGTTTAGCTTCTCCTTCTAGTATTTTTCCGTTACCGGTCATATCAAATTTAAAATCCTTCAGAAGAATCTCTCCATAAGCTAAATTGGAAAAGCTCATCTCGGCCTGAAGTTTCTCTTCATTCAATTTGGCACTAAGGTTTATACTTTTATCAAATGCCAATTCAGGCACAAATACTTGCCAAATAGGGTGATCTAAAACCTGTGCCGTCAACATAAAATCCTTTTTCCCTGTAAGGCCTTGTAAGCCTATAGAATCCTGCATAAAGTAATTATTGACCTCAGACATCAAAATATCAGGCAGTTCATAATAGTCAAACTGCCCCTCTAAATTCACTTTCAAAAACGGGGACTCTACTTTAGCTATATGCTTATCTTTTTCGTTCAGAAATGTTCCTGCTACATCTCCTACCGATAAGTTTCCAATGGCCAATTGCTGTACTTTGAAAGTACCTACCAACTCTTGAGGCAAAAGTGAAGACATATTTAAATCAAATACCCCTTCTATATCTTCCTCAAAATCTGACAAACCAAGAGCCGCCAAATTAAGTTTAGTAATAGAAACATTACCCTCTACCGGATATTTACCAGAACGTAAGTCTACCGTCATTTCAGTGTTCAACCTAGCATTAGGGTCTTCGGAAGAGCCTTTAAGCACTAATACGCTGTCTGCCATACTGCCGTCAATTTCTACGTCTCGGTAAGTATACCCACCATAAACTAACTTATGGATTTCTCCCTTCGCTTCTATATCTTGAAATGTGGCATCGGATTTTAGAAAAATATCGGTTGAAAGTAGTCCTAAGTCTAGCTGTTCTTTAAAGAATTTATCTACAGCCAAGTCTTCCGTATGTAGATTTCCTTCATAAGAAATGAGGTTTTCATCACTCAAGTTCTTTACAATACCTTTTAGTTTCAAATCTCCAAGCGTACTCGTTAAATCGGTATCAATATTTAAAACCTTAGCATCTCCACGCACTTTTCCACGCAGCGTAAGTCGCTCTGGAATATTATAATCGGCCAACATGGTGGCGTCAGGAACCAGTAAATCCACTAAGCTAGCATGAATACTTATTTCTTTAATATTGAGGTCTGCCTTTAAAAAGTCAAGATTATCTAATCTAGCCAGATTCCCGGTAAGATTAATTTTAGTATCCTGCAAGCCTTCCATTTGGAGTGAGTTAATTTGTAGATTACTCATTCCTCCTTTTATATCTGCTTTAAACTTTATTTTCCGATTCTTTTCCTTTGCCAAAAACTTACTGGAATCCAAATTGGGCATTATCAATAGAATATCCTTAACAGCTAAAAAGCTGTTATCCAACTTTAAATCAAAATTGACTTTATTTAAATCGTTGCTCAGATCATCTATACTATTATAGCTAAGCTTTAAATCAGATTTTATCTCAGAATTTGGCGTTCGCAGGTCAAGATTTTCTACGCTAATTCCTTTATCTGAATAAACAATATTAGCCTTAAATTTCTCTAAGGCTAAGGAAGATTTATCTCTAAAATTAACATCTCTAAGATTGAGTTTGATTCCAGATTTACCATAGCTTAAATCCGAAATATCTACTTTGGTTTGTCTAAAATCTATGTGGTTATAATCAAAACCCTTGCTTAAACGAGGTGTAGTATTATCATCATAAACAATATGTGTATTAGCTACCAACAAATCTGCCAAGGTGATTTTCCAAGCTTGAGAAGCTTCTTCTGATGCTACCGCCGGTTCTATTGCAGCTTTAAATCTTAAAGCTACTTGGACCTTACTATCTTGTAAGCTTACACTTTTTATTTGAACCAAATTTTGGGTCAAATCTAATTTGTCGAACTCCAGATTGAAGTTTTTGAATATTACAGTATTATCTATGCCGAGGTCGTCGCCTATTAACTTCCAGCCTACATTATTAATTCGTAAGCCATTCAAATCAATATCTAAAGGAGCAGATGCTTCTTCTATAGTACTGAGTGGCTCACCCTTAAATGTTTTTAAAACGGCATAACCGTCATTCAAATCAATATTATTGATGTGATAGATATCTGCATTAGGATCTATTTCATTGAAGCTCACTCTTACTTCATCCAACTTTCCCTTAAAGTTCACTCCTCCAAAATCGTCCTTATATGCTAAGGATAGACGATTGGCTTTTACCTGATTTAAGGAAAAAAATGGACCAGTACTCGGCTCTTCTTTACTGTAGTCCACCGCTTTTACAACTGTGGTGGTATCAGAAGAAAAAGCATCCATTAAGAATTGATAGTTGAAATCCTCATTAGGAGCATTTCGATATACATTTACAGTAGCATCTTCTATTAAAACCTGATCTATATCTATAATGCCCCTTACCAAAGCCCACATGGAAATATCCACTCTAAATCTTTTGGTTCTTAGAAATGTGTTTTGCTGTGTGTCTTCTACATAAACATCCGCCACACTGATATAATCGGGAATTTCGTATCGGATGGCTCCAATACTAAAAGGAGTGTCTATTTTAGATTTTAGAAACTTATTAACCTCTGTGGTTACTAACTTTTGTCCGCCCTCTGTGCCAACGTACCAAAACAGCAAAAGCATCAGTGAAACACTGATGCCTATGAGCCATGCCAATACTTTTAAAGCTTTGGTCATAAAATTTATTTTACCTCGAATTCTTCGTCTGGAATATTATTAATTTTCAATTCTGTCTTAATATTCTTTGCCTTGCCAGCTTCAGTCATAATACTTTCTGAAGGAAACATGATGCCACCTACTTTATCATATTTGCTGTGTTGATAAATAAGCTTATCTCCGTTTGAGTAGGTCAAATCTTCCTGAACCAGTAAGTTTGTTTTGGTAGAAAAATAATAATTTCTCGTAAAACCACTTTTTGATAACTCTACCTGCACCGTGTTTTCATTATTCACCGTTTTGGGACCTATCACTCTAGCTCTATAACCTTTGGCCTTATAATTCATAAATGGCAAGAACTCATCAGACAATTCTAGTTCCAACTTAGACTTTTCGAAATCACTTAATTTTTGGGTTTGGAAAGAGTTTCCTCTATTAAGTCCGCCAGTAGGTATGTGCATATTCGCTGCCGTTCCGTTCAATTCATAAAGGAAGTTTCTAGAAAGTACTGTTCTAGTTCTTAATACCTTTTTGTCTTTTACAGAAACTGCCACATTAGATTCAAAGGGCACCTTGGAGTCGTCTCCTGTCTGATGAACCTCATAAGATTCTATTTTACTATACAGATCTTCACCACCCGTGGCGTTTATGTATTTAGAGAAAAGAGAATCTACGTTTTGGGCAAAAGACCCGAGCGATATTAAAGTTAGCGTAAGTATAAAGAATGCCTGTTTTTTCATTGTTAAAAGGATTTATAAGTTCAAATTAAATATTTAAAGTTTTATCACATAACAGATTGAAACAAATCGTTCCCAATCTACCAATACTTTAAAAACGTTCTTTTGCTATAAAAAGATGCAAAGGAAGTGTTAATTACCTTATATATTTAAATATGCAAAAACTCCTCCAAGAAATATCAAATTGTCGAGTTTGTGAAAATCATTTATCTACTGGCTGTAGACCAGTCATTCAGGCTGGGAAAAGCTGCAAAATAGCCATTATTGGACAGGCTCCAGGAAGAAAAGTACATGACAGCGGCATTCCGTGGGACGACAAAAGCGGGGATAATTTAAGGACTTGGTTGGGTGTTTCTAAAGAAACATTCTACGACAAAGATATTTTCGCCCTCATACCCATGGGGTTTTGCTACCCCGGAACAGGCAAAAGTGGGGACTTACCACCTAGACTCGAATGTGCTCCTTTATGGCACGATAAACTCTGGGACTTTATGCCGGATATTAAGTTAACCTTACTTTTCGGGCAGTACGCCCAAAAGCACTATTTGGGAAACAGAACCAAGAAAACATTGACTGAAACTGTTAAAAACTTTGAGGCCTATTTGCCAGCATACCTGCCACTTCCACATCCATCACCGAGAAATAACATTTGGATGAAAAAGAATGAGTGGTTTGCAGCGGATGTATTACCCGCATTACGAGCTGAGGTAAGGGCGGTCTATTAAGCTTTTTCCAAAGCAGCGATGTCAAACTTTTTCATTTTCATAAAAGCCGCTTGAACTCTTGAAGCTTTTTCTGGGTCGGTCATGAGTTCTGACAAAATAGACGGTACCACTTGCCAGCTCACGCCAAACTTATCTTTCAACCACCCACAGTTACCTTCTTGACCACCAGCTGTAAGGTGATTCCAATAATGGTCAATTTCATCTTGGGTATCGCATGTTAAAACAATCGAAATACCTTCTGAAAAAGTAAATTCCTGCTCCAAACCACTGTCCATTACAATAAATTTCTGCCCTGCTAAGCTAAACTGTGCATGATTAATTTTACCTGCATGCACTTTGTCAGATTCGTCGTATCTACTAATCAAGTGTGTCTCAGACTTAGGAAAAATTTCACTATAAAAACCTATTGCTTCTTCCGCTCTGCCGAACTGTTCTTTTGTAAACATCAGAGCAGGCGTTATTTTTTGACCGAAATCAGCAACTTTACCAAGGGTGATTTGCCAAGAAAGCCCATATTTATCCTGAATCCAACCATATTTTTCACTCCATGGATAATTATTCAAAGGCATTAAGACTTTTCCTCCTTCTGATAATTTTTCCCAAATATCCTCCGTTTCGGCTTCTGTTTCACAAATCGTAAATAAGGAGATACTGTGATTCATTTTGAAAAATGGCCCACCATTTAATGCTAAAAAGCGTTGGTTTGCTAATTTGAATACCACCATAACACCTGCATCCGCTATAATCTCGGAATTTGGAAAAAGGGAGCAGTAAAATTTTGCGGCTTCTTTTCCATTTTTGTCAAACCAAAAACATGGACTTATTTCGTGATTCATAATATTTAAACTAGGGTTTCGGTATATTTCTTAAAATTGTTCAGAATAGCCTGCCAACCTGTCTTTAGCATCTCAGCAGAATTTTCTGTTTCGGTCTCAAAAACCTGAATGACTTTAACGCCTTGATCAGTTGACATAAACTCAACCTTCACTTTCCTTTCATCTTCTAAACCATAAGCCAATAACAGTTTCTCAGTAATGGATGTGTAAATACCTCCCAAATCAAAGCTAAAGCTCCCGTCTTTGGCAGCCAAGATGTAGCTAAACTTACCACCGACTTTAAGATCATTTGATGCAGCAGGAGTATGCCAATCATCCGAAGCATTATTCCAATTCATGATATGGCTTGGTGTCATCCAGCTTTCCCAGACCCTGTCTATGGGAATATGAACTACAGTTTCAATCAATATGCTGTCTTTATTCATTTCATACAGAATTATTTATCCTTTATAAAGGTAACCGTTTTCCTTTATTTCAAAAAAGCAATTCTTTTCCCAGCACGCTAAAGACATATTTAGCTTGAATATAAATCATCAGCTCGCCAATGCCGGCAAGCCATTAGTTTCTAAAGGCTTTCTTTTAATTCAATCCTAGTTCTTGGTAAACTTTCGGGATAGTTCTTTTGAATAAACGATATCATTTTTTCGCGAATAAAAACCCTCAAATCCCACGTTGTAGGTGAGTTTTTGGCACTTACCAAAATTCTAATTTCAACCGAAAACTCTTTGGCCTCGGTCACCTGAAGTACGTTTACATGACCATCCCATAATTCTGTACTTTCCAAAAGCTTCGTCAATTCCGTTCTGAGGGCGTCAAAGGGTACATTATAATCTGTATAAAGAAATATGGTGCCTGTGATGTCGGCAGAGTTTCTTGTCCAGTTTTGAAAAGGCTTATCTAAAAAGTAAGTAGATGGCAAAACCAACCTTCTCTTATCCCAAATTCTAACCACAACATAGGTGAGATTTATTTCTTCAATCCAGCCCCATTCCCCTTCTACAAAAACGGCATCTTCTATTCTAAATGGCTGTGTAATGGCCAATTGAATTCCCGCCAGAAGTGTTCCCATAATTTTTTGAGCAGACAAACCCAAAATAATACCTGCTACACCTGCAGAAGCAAACAGGCCTATGCCTAACTCTCTAATTTTATCGAAAGAGAGAAATATGAGGCCAACCCCAAATAAAATAACAATAAAATTGGCTAGCTTTTCTAGTAGATTAAGCCGTGTAAACACTTTACGAGACTGCAGGTTATTCTCTTGCTCTATATCATATTGGCGAAGCAATAAAGCTTTTAGCCGAGCTACAAGCTCAATTATAAACCAAGTACCACCCACAATTATCAATATATAACTGTAGTCTTTTATAAAAGAGATGAATAGACTTTCATAACTTAAGAAAACATTCAATAGGGGGTTTAAAAATATCGCTATCAAAGTGAATGCCACACTGACATAAAAGCTATTTCTCGTTTTTGTCATCATCTTAAATTTATGGAATTGTACTAAAAACAGAAAACGGTTCTTGAGAATTTGAAGTTTCTAGTCAAAGAGCAATTCCCTAAATCCCCTCTAAAAACACAATCTCATCTTTATTAACTTATCAATACCGACGATTAGAATGACTATCCCTTAAAGCGATTTTTGAAACCTATAAAATGAATAAGTGCAAAAACTGCTCACGGATGTAAGCAAATGCCAGAAAGAATGCCCCTGCCAAATAGATAGCGGATCGCAGTCGATTTTCTGAACATCAGCAGTCCTAATTTGTATAGCCCAAACCAGCAAACCGACACTTAAAATCATCAAAAATATCCTTTTCCTCGGGTAACTTTTTACAATAGAGATAATTGTCAAAATCAAAGAACTGAGCATTAATAAAGGAAGTAATTTACCGCTTGGCAATAAGAAATACAGTTGATAAAATGCCAGAACAACAATCAAAATAATCAGTATCCAATTTCTTCGCTGATTCGCCAATAAAGGCTTTCCAACAAACACGTCATAAGCACCAACTGCAATTAAAATCGCGGTAATGCCATAAGTACCATTCATATCCACATACTGAGATAGCCTGGTAAGTGATGCATGAAAAAAAGCTGAGCCAAAACACAAATACATAAAAATGGCTCCTGTAAGCATACTTAAAGCTGGAAATGATATCAACTTAATTTTAAAACTTCCGGTTAAGTTTTTCTTATCAAATTCGCCGATTTGCCAAATAATCAGCCCGAAAAAGAAATAGGAAAGATTGGAATAGGTGTTCATGGATTGATGAAAGAAAGCGGCTTCATTGTTCCATTCGCAATATTCACTCACAAGAGCCGAATGGCTCAAAACCATGCCATTCCAAACCTCACCGGTTAAAAGGTAATTGATCAGTTTCCAAAGAATTAATAACATGGCAGTACCCAACAAGGCACGCCCAAGTATTCTTAAAACATCCATGCGTTTCATATAACATTGACTTTTATAAGCCAATAATGAAAACAAGATATGATTTATTTGTCTACTAAATACCACTACATAACACAAGGAATTTGTAAAACATGAGGCTTTTTCTGAAATTGGCCTCAATATCCAATTCCCTTATGCAAAAAAAACTCGCCTTAGTCCTCATTACTATTTTGGGACTAGCTTCATGCCAACCCGAAAAAGCTAAAAGACCCAACATCCTTTTTATCATGTCGGATGATCACGCCTATCAGGCTATTTCTGCTTATGATAACACGCTGATAGAAACGCCGAACATTGACAGAATAGCCGATGAAGGCATGTTGTTTACCAATGCCTGTGTTACTAACTCTATCTGTGCTCCTTCTAGAGCCGTAATCCTTACAGGTAAACACAGCCATTTAAACGGGAAAATTGATAACAATTTCCCTTTTGATACCACTCAAATGACCTTCCCACAGTTGCTCCAGCAAAATGGTTATCAAACAGCCATGTTCGGGAAACTACACTTTGGAAACAACCCAAAAGGTTTTGATGAATTTCAAATTCTACCAGGCCAAGGCAGGTATTATAACCCAGAGTTTATTACTAAGAAAGAAGGTAAAAAGACCATCACAGGTTATGTAACAGACATCATTACGGACTTAACTATAAACTGGCTGAGCAAAGAAAGAGACCAAGAAAAACCTTTCTTTATGGCTTATCTTCATAAAGCCCCGCATAGAGAATGGCTACCAGCAGAAAGACATTACAAAGCGTTTACAAAGAAAACTTTTAAAGAACCTGCTACACTTTTCGACAATTATGAAGGCAGAGGCTCTGCTGCAAAAGAGGCAGAAATGAATCTATTGACGCACATGAACTGGGCTGGCGATTCCAAAATTTATCCTGATGTGATGGACGAATTAGGCATTCCAGAAACTGCTGGTTGGGACAAAGCTGCTTTCGAAAGAGAAGTGGGTGCCATGAATGCAGAGCAAAGAGCTGCTTGGGATAAAGTTTATGGACCTATGAACGAGGAGTTCAAAAAACAATACCCAAACATGACACAAACCGATAAAATGAAGTGGCGTTATCAGCGATACATGCAAGATTATCTGGGAAGTATCGCTTCTGTGGATGAGGGTGTAGGAAAAGTGTTAGACTATTTGGAAGAAAGCGGATTGGCAGAAAATACGATTGTGATTTATACTTCTGACCAAGGATTTTACTTAGGAGAGCATGGATGGTTCGATAAACGTTTTATATACAACGAGTCATTTAAAACGCCACTTTTAGTAAAATGGCCTAACGTAATCAAGCCCGGAACTACCAATACGCAGATGGTGCAGAACTTGGATTTTGCTCAAACCATTTTGGCTGCCGCTCAAATAGAGGCTCCATCTGACATGCAAGGCGAAAGCCTTGTTCCTCTTTTCAAAGGAGAAACTAAAAACTTTAGGGAGGCTGTTTATTACCATTATTACGAATATCCAGCGATACATATGGTAAAACGCCATTATGGTATCGTGACAGAAGATTATAAATTGATTCACTTCTATGACGACGTGGACGAATGGGAACTTTACGACCGTAAGAAAGACCCACAAGAAATGAAAAGCGTCTATAATGACCCAGCATATGCCAAAACGCTAACCAAGCTAAAATCTGATCTAGCAGACCTAAGAGTGAAATACAAAGACTCCGAAGACCTAGACAAAAAATACATGCAAATGTATAAGGACAAAAACTTTAGGCCAACTGCAGTAGGGAAGTAAGGCTGTTCCTTTTTACTAGAGATGACTTACAAAGGAAGGGTTTTGCCCTTCCTTTATTTTGTATTATTCTTTCAGACTTAAGAAGAAACTTTACTTTAAAAGCTGATAGTTATTTACCAGAACGGAAGCCGAAATATTTAGAATCCTTTCAAACTCTCTAATCATATCAACAGTAAGTCTTTTCTTTTTATTCAGCACTTCTGAGACCCTTCCTTTTCCTCCAATTATACCCACTAAATCTTTTTGTTTAAGATTCAATTCTTCCATTCTTATTTTAATAGCTTCTATTGGGTCAGGAGCTTCTATTGGGTAATATTGATTCTCATAATTATCAATCAACATAGATAATATATCTGCTTCATCACCTTCCAATGTGTTGGGTATAGCGTCAAAAATTACCTCTAACCTCTCCAAGGCCTTTTCATAATCTTCGTCGTTTTTTACTGGTCTAATATTCATAATGTCATTTATTAAATAGTGTCCGCGTTTACTTTATCATATTCCGCATGAGTTCCAATAAATCGTATAAAAGCCCATTGCCGCTCAAAGTTGAATTTCACAATTAAACGATATGAGTTTCCCTTAATATTAAACACCACTCGGCTATCTTTTAATACACTTGCACTTACATAGGTTTGTTTAATGTCATTAGGCGAAGTCCAATTGGATTTTTTCGCCGTTTCAAACCATGTCTTTAAATATGGCTCCGTATCCGTATGCTTCTCCCAAAACTCTTTAAGTACTCTTTTAGCAATGATTCTTTTCATACCCTATATCTGAACACAAAGATAATATAAGTTCTCAAAAAGAGAACTTATATTATAAAAACTATTCAGACTTTTATTCTTTATTCAACAAGACTGTTCCTCACCATCAACTCTTCCCCCTTCCTTATAAAAAGTAATTTCTAGAAGTTTTTGCCTACAATCTTCCAAAACGAAAATAGTAATATATGCCCCTAAACGATATTTTAATTCCTGACTAGTGTAAGCTTTTAATTTCAGTTCATCCAGCTCTATGGCTTTCTAACTCGCATTGTTTGATTTTTTGACTTCAATAATTAAAACATTCCGCTCATTGGTTCCACGTTGATGAATGACAATATCTGGATATATATTTAATGGAATTAATATTTCTCCATATTCTTGTACTACACCTTTACCTGAGGCCACATGCCTTTTTACTTTTAAAAGTTCGTTTCTAAGTATTTGAATTTCCTTTTTCCCTTTAAAGCAACCATCAACATTATCTATATTTAAATCATATTCACAATCCACGTGATAATCTGGAAATAAGACCTGTAAACATTCCGCAAGTTTATGTGTTATACTTCTTTCATGAGCAGCGTTTTTCAGTAGATAACCCTCCTTCTCATAAAGCATATCTAAAGCAATATCTAATCTTCTTTTTATTTCATAGTCCATTAATTTCATTACACTAGCTTTTTTGTTTAAGGAACTACACTCAATACATCTAATCGGTAGAGCTAAAACATAAGAAACAGACTGGATTCTGTTCACTCATTCAAACACTCTAAACCATTATAGTTTCGTATTTACATTTGATTATCAAAAGCCTCTTTCTTCGAACTACAACTCAAAACAATTTTTAATCCCGTATCTTCATGGCACAATTCTGGCTTTCTAATAAGCACGTGCATACTAATAAATAATTTTCGATGTTTTACTCTTTCATCATTCCGGTATATAACCGCCCGGATCATATTGAAAAACTCCTTAACTGCTTAGTCAGTCAAACCTATAATAATTTCGAGGTTTTGGTGATTGAAAGTGGGTCTACCATTAAATCAGACGAGGTTGTGGCATCTTTCGCCGATAAACTCAACATCCGATACATTTTCAAAGGAAACGATGGCCAAGGATATTCTAGAAATCGTGGTATGCAAGAAGCCCTAGGTGAGTATTTCGTCATTTTGGATTCGGACATTGTAATGCCAAATAGCTACTTAGAGACCGTAAACGAGAGCTTGAAAGTAAACTATTTAGACACCTATGGTGGACCAGACGAACTTCACCCTGAGTCTACGGATTTTCAAAAGGCCGTTAATTTCTGTATGACATCACTTTTGACAACAGGCGGAACTAGAGGAAAAAAATCAAGCATTGGAAAATACTTCCCAAGAAGCTTCAATATGGGCGTTTCTAGAGAAGTTTATGAAACCACGAAAGGTTTCAGCATTCCATTCATGGGAGAAGATATAGAATGGAGTCAAAGGATTATTGCCGCAGGTTTTAAAACAGGCTTGATAGAAGACGCCTACGTCAATCACGAAAGAAAAGGCACATTGAAAGGTTATTTTAATCAGCTTCACTTTTTTGGCAGAGCTAGAATTAACATCAGCCAGCTTATACCAGGTTCTTTTAAAATGGCTCATCTTTTACCTGTGGTCTACTGTGCTTATTCCCTCCTATTGGTACTCTTTTTTGTAGCCAATACGCCGGATACCTTACTATTAGCCCTTCCTTTTTTAGTTTATAACTTTTTGATTTTAGTTTCGGCAATTGCAGAGCATAGGCGTATAAAAATAGGTTTTACTGCAGTTTTATTGGCGAATACACTAATGCTGGCGTATTGTACTGGCATGTTGAAGGAATTTTACAAACTTTACGTTTTGAAGAAAAAACAGACTTACAAATTATGAAAGTACTCATATTAGCAGGTGGATTTGGCACAAGACTAAGCGAAGAGACGGTTGTAAAACCAAAGCCAATGGTAGAAATTGGTGGGCTACCTATTCTTTATCACATTATGAAAACTTACTCGGAGCACGGCTATAAAGAGTTTGTAATTCTGTTGGGTTATAAAGGGCACATCATAAAAGAGTATTTCACCAACTTTTTCATGCACCAAAGCAGCCTTACCATTGACCTAAAAACCAATGAAACCACGGTGCATAATAGTCAAACGGAAGATTGGAAAGTAACGCTGCTAGATACTGGCTATGAGACCATGACGGGTGGCAGAATAAAACGAGCCAAGGATTTCATTGGCAATGAACCTTTTTTATGCACATACGGAGACGGTGTGGGTGACATTAACATTAAAGCCTTAGTAAAAGCTCATCAAGAAGGTGGCAAATTATTGACCATTACCACAGTACAGCCAGTAGGAAGATATGGCATAGTGAATATTGAAGAGAATAACGACATCTCGGGTTTCATAGAAAAGCCTAAAGACGATAAAGTTTGGGTAAATGCAGGTTTCTTTGTTTGTGAGCCCGCTGTATTAGAATATATTGACAACGATCAACAAATGTTTGAACTTGAGCCAATGGAACGCTTGGCTAGTATTGGTCAAATGAAAGCCTTCAAACACAAGGGATTTTGGCATGCTATGGACACCCTTCGTGATAATAAAAAACTCAATGAACTTTGGGCTGAAGGCAACGCACCTTGGAAAACATGGAAGTAAATCAGAAGAAAATACTCATTACTGGCGGTCTAGGAAACTTAGGTTCTTGGCTTACGGAATATTTCTGCAATCAAGGATATAAGGTTACAGTATTGACTAAAAGACTCCGAAAACTGGAGTTTGATGCCTCTTTCAAAACGCTCATTTGTGATATAGGTTCTCTGTCAGACTGTTTAGAAAAAATCACCGACAAGTACCATACGGTTATTCACTGTGCGAGCATGAATGAGCACCATGATGACGCCTATCCTAAAGATGCCTTACTAGTGAACTCCTTGGGCACAAGAAATATCTTGGAAGCTTTAAAAAGTAATAAACCCGAGCATTTCATATACTTTTCTACCTTTCATGTTTATGGTAAGAATGCCGGTGAAATAACAGAATGGACAGATACAGTTCCTATGAACGACTATGGTATCACGCATCTTTTTGCGGAATATTACGTCAAACAATATCACGCAAAATTTGGTATTCCGTATAGCATCATTCGCCTTTCTAACAGCTATGGCTGCCCTAAAGACTATGATTCTTCCAAATGGTATTTGATACTGAATGACCTTAGCAAGATGGCTTTTAAAGAAAAGAAGATTGCCTTAAAAGGAAATGGACATGCATCTAGAGATTTCATTTGGATGGGCGATGTTTGCCATGTAATGGAACAATTAAGTCAAAACACACCTACTAATGATACATTTAATTTAAGCAGTGAAAAGAGTTACTCTCTTTTAGATATAGCCGAGGCTGTTCAAACCGCATATCAGAATCAATTTAGCGAACGTTTAGAAATTGAATTAAATACCAATGACCCCTATGAACCTGGCGAGCCTATGTATATAGACTCCTCAAAAATAAAAGGACTGGTAAATTATAAGGCAGAAGCCCATTTTGTGGAGGAGGCTGAAAAAATCTTTAAATTCTTAGAGCAAGAAAAAAAATAATGGCTAAAAAACTATTTGACAGATTTAAAGGGAAGAAGGTATTTATAACCGGAAATACGGGCTTTAAAGGTTCTTGGTTATCTATCTGGCTTCATGAGTTAGGAGCTGAAGTTTTCGGCTATGCTTTAGAAGCCAAAACAGACATGGACAATTTTGTCAAATGCGAGCTAGAAAGTAAAATCAGTCAGACCTACGGTAATGTTGCAGATTTGACTAAAATTCAAGCAGAACTAAACCGTATTCAGCCAGATTATATTTTTCATTTGGCCGCTCAGGCTTTAGTAATCGACTCTTATAAAGACCCAATAGAAACCTACATGACCAACGTCATGGGAACTGTCAATTTGCTGCAAGCCGCTAGAAGCTGCAAAAACTTAAAATCAATAGTGCTCATCACCAGCGATAAATGTTATGAAAACAAAGAGGTGGTTTGGGGCTACAGAGAAAACGATGAATTAGGCGGCAAAGACCCTTATTCCTCCTCAAAAGCTTGTGCAGAATTGGCCGCAAAATCATTTAGAGAATCCTTTTATAAAGACTCTCCTGTGGGCGTAGTAACCGTAAGGGCAGGTAATGTGATAGGCGGTGGAGACTGGTCTGAGAACAGATTGATACCTGACATTTTCAAAAGCATAAGAGCCAATAAAACAGTAGAGATAAGAAGCCCAAAAGCTACCAGACCTTGGGAGCACGTTTTGGAGCCACTTTCTGGCTATATGCAGTTGGCTTTATTGGCAGAAAACGCTAAGAAATATGACGGTGGCTGGAATTTTGGCCCGAGTACCTATGTGCATTATAACGTTTTAGACGTGGCTACAGAAATAGGAAAATCTACGGAGCTCATCTTTGAAATAACAGCGACCGATGCTCAATTTCATGAAGCCAATTTTTTAAAATTAGATATAACTAAGGCGGCCAATTATCTGAACTGGCATCCTCAATTAGACTTTGAGGAAACCATTAGATTTACCGTTGAAGGTTATTTGGCTCAAGAGGAACCTAATCTTTACGAGCATCGAGTGGCTCAAATAAACGAATACACAGAAACCGCTAGCAAGAATAAAACAGGCTGGGCTTTATGATTTTCAAAGAAACAAAACTAAAAGGAGCGTTCATTTTAGAACCTCAAAAAAGAGAAGACGATAGAGGTTTCTTTGCCCGAACTTTCTGTGTCAATGAATTTAAAGATCATGGTTTAGAAACTGTTTTTGTACAAGGTAACATGTCAAAAACCTTGGCTAAAAACACGCTAAGGGGTATGCACTATCAAACGGACAGTGCAGAGGAAGCCAAACTGGTGAGGTGTACCAGAGGAGCTTTATTAGATGTAATTATTGATATTAGAGAGGGTTCTCCTACTTATGGGCAGCATGTAGCAGTAGAACTTTCAGAAGATAATGCCTTTCAGGTTTATATTCCGAAAGGCTTTGCTCATGGCTTTTGCACATTGACAGATAATACCGAAATAGCTTATTTAGTTTCAGCGTTATATAGTCCAGGAAAGGAAGCCGGGATAAGATGGAACGACCCTTTCTTTGATATCAAATGGCCTTTTGTTAACCCAGATATGTCTGAAAGGGATGCTGTTTATCCTGATTTCAAAGAGCTTCCCTAAACTTTTCCAGCTCAGCAAAAAGACTATCCTTTAATTCCGAATTTACAATTCCTTCGCCTTCTTTAAAATTCTCTTTAAAAGAGGGTAATGAAAACTTTGTCACTAAGTTCCTATTAGCGAAGCTATAGGCATTAAACGCTATATCTAAAACTCTAGCTCCACCTCTAGCTCCTGTAGATGTAGCCAATAAACAAAGTGGCTTGTCATAGAAAAAACTCTTTTCTATTCTAGAAGCCCAGTCGTAAATGTTCTTATATGCCGCAGAATAAGCAGCATTATGTTCGGCAAATGATATCAGAATACCATCTGCACCTTTTAAATGCTCCTTAAACTTATAGGCTAGCGGATGAATACCATCTTCTTTTTCTCTATCCACACTAAAGATAGGCATCTCGAAATCATTCAAGTCCAAAATCTCCACCTCCACTTTTTCGATGGCATTAGCGGCATATATAGCCAAAGTTCTATTGATTGACGACTTACTACTACTCGCCCCAAAAGCCAAAACTCTTTTCATTCCCTAACTTAATTTTCAGATGGTTCTCCAGCCTTAACCCCATCATAAACAGACTTAATAGAAGACATTTCCTTGATTAAAAATTTTTGTAAAGCTTCATTAAATACAGCCTTTTCTTCTTCTGGCAAGCTGGCATAATAGGCTTTAAGTTCCTCGTTTATCACTGCCTTTTCTGCGTCATTGGCAGCATTCATGGCTCGTACGTGATATTTCTTAAAATCGAATGACATATTATTTTTTTAGTTCTATCTCTAAAGATTTATTAATAATGGCTTCTAACCTAATACCAAAATCTACTAAGGCTTTCACCTCTCCCACTCCACTGTGTCTTTCTTTATCCATAATTAAAAGACCACCCTTTCCATTAGACTCAATGTGGTAATAACTATTACTCTCAAAGAAAAGAATAAGTTCATCTGTAAAAAACCTTCTGATACCTAAAAGTTTATCTCCCCTTAAAGTAAACCTTCTGGCGAAGTCTCTGAAGGTTTTAAACTTAATTTCCTTGTACCCTCCTAGATAGTGCATTCTTTCGTAAAAATCGCCTTTATCTAATGTAAAAGCTGGAATACTATTTCTAGTATTGATGAATAACATGGTGGCATGAAGCTGCTCTTCTAAAATAAAAGCACCCTCAGAATACTCTACATCAAAGAGTTTAAAGACTTTGTCCGGATCATGAGCTTTATTATAAAGATGATCCACCTGTCTGGTTCTGAAATAATTAAAATCTCTCAGAAAGTACATATGATAATCATTTTCTGAACTGAAATACCAGCCCATACTTTCCGTAAAAGCCCCAATCTCTTTTTGACGTTTGGTCTGTATATCGGGAGCATTCACAAAGGGCACAAATTTCAAAGCTCTTCTTAAAGCAAAAGGATGGCTAGACTCTGCATTATGCAAATCCAAACCAATCACCTCAAACTCTCCGCCGTTTTTGTCAAAAACTTGCTCATAATCCCACAGATTTTCCATTACAGTGTGGTCTACGAAATTACACTCTAGCAAATCTACTACCACTCTTTCGTCTGGCTTTATAGCATCCAAAACATTCTTTAATCTATAAAAATTAAGAAAAGTACTGAAGTGTTTTACCGTAATATGCTGCTTTCCATCCTCCTCTAAATATTTGCTAACATTATTATTCTTGATATTAAAAAAGAATAACTTCACACTTCTAGTTAAAAAAACGTGCACCAACAGCGTTGTAAAAATACCAATAGCTATTCCGATGGTGAGGCTGGTCATTAATGTAACTATCACTGTTACAGAAAAAATCAACACCTGTTCCTTTCCGATTTCAGACATTCTTTTAAGCACTGTAGGCGAAGCCAACTTAAATCCTGTGAAAACCAAAATGGCCGCTAAAGCTGGAAATGGAATATTCTCTAACTGATCCTTAAAAAGCCAAATAAACAATACTAAGAAAACTGCCTGAAAGAAATTTGAGCTTCTATTGGTAGCGTTATTATTCACATTAACAGAGCTTCTTGCAATTACTGTCACCACATTCAAACCACCTAAAAAACCAGAAACTACCGTCGCAATTCCTAATGCTTTTAAGTCCTTATTGACATTGGAACGCCTTCTTTGAGGATCCAATTTATCTACCGCTTTAATAGAAAGTAATGACTCTATACTGGCTATTAAAGTAATGGTAAAAACTGCCAGTAAGAAATCTGGGCTTAATACTTTCCCAAAATCTGGTTTCGGAAAGCGAGAAAAAACGTTATCCGGAATACTTACCAAATACTCATCAGAAATGGGATTATCCATTCCTAATTTATTGGCATAGAAATAAGCAATACCTACGGATAAAAATACAATCCACATAGGTGCAGGAATAAGTTGAAAATATTTATTCCTTATTTTAGGATAGAACACCATTATTAACAGAGAACAAATACCTGCAATAGCGGCTGGATGCCTCTCTGGCATCTTTATACTTTCTAAAATGGCACTTGGAATAGAAATCAATAAAGCTAGTGGAGAACCGGACGCTTCTAAGTTTCCAATCATAATATGGAACTGCTTTGCTAAAATTATTACGCCAATAGCCGCCAACATACCTTGAATAGCGGATGATGGGAAAAAGTTTGACAGTTTACCTAAATTAACAAAGGCCAAAAGAGTAATGAGTCCTCCTGAAATGATAACAGCCGCTAATGTATAAAGGTAACCCTGATACATATCACCTTCACCAAGCACCGTGATAGCCCCCAATACTGCCACCACAAGACCATTTCCTGGTCCAGTAATAGTAACATGGGAACCGCCTAAGATAGAAACAAGAACCCCTCCGACTACTGCTGCCACCACTCCAGAAATGGGCGGTGCTCCAGAAGCTAAAGCTAGCCCTAAACCTAAAGGAAGAGCTATTAATGATACTACTAGGCCTGAAAAAATATTATTGGCAAAGCCTTCACCAAAAACGTTTTTTAAAGTCATAAATTAAATTTAAGTGGTTTTACTTATTCTTAGGTTCCGTATAACTTCTTATTTCGCCACAACCATTTTCCATTCACAGTAGTTTCTTTTATCCCCAAGAATCCTTAAAATATAAACCCCATCGCTCAATTCCGAATTTATATTAATTTTTTGAAGACTATTTTTTTGTGTCCAATGCTCTTTAAACACCAATACTCCGAGGTTATCGTAAATGAAAACATCTTCGAACTCCATGTTTTCGGCTGAAACAAACACTTCTTTTCCAGATTTTGATGGATTTGGATAACTCTCACAACTGATTTTAGACGCGGCATCCGTGAAAGCAACATTTTCATATCCCAATTCTTCGGGAATATTCTCTGTTTCGCAAGGTTCCACCTTTACTATGATTTTTTCTAGAGGGCTAAAACAGTGGCTAAGATACTCTACTTTAAACCAAAAAGATTCTGTACTAGCCTCTTTTCTATCTATCATTAAACTGTCCCCAATAATGCTAAATACCTCATCATCTTTATACCATGTATATTTCAACACGTCATCAATCACTACTGGAGAGACCGTATCCTCCGTACAAAATGTAAATTCATTACTTAAGAGAGAAAGCGAATCAACCGCGAGGACTTCTAAGATAAAAGTATCCTTTTGGCTAATACAACCCGTTATGGAATCCTGATAAGCATAATAGTACTCAAACTTACCTGCATGCTCTAAACTTACATTAGACTCCAAAGTTGTATCCGAAAGATTTTCAAACCATATAAAATTTAATGAGTCTTTAATCGGAAGCTCAAGTTCGGAGTATTGACAAATTTCTATGACTAATTTTTCAGGTTTCAGAGGTCTCACCTCAGTTTTGAAATTAAACTCTTCCGTACTTCTAGCACAAGTTCCGCCATTTTCAGCTTCAAAAACCATCCTTATTCGGTAATCAGCGTCCAAGAAGATACTTTCTTTCAAATCATAAAAGCTCAATATCCGTGTAGAATCAAGTCTAAAGATGGTATCCAAAGTCACCCAAGACCTTTCTGGCTGTACCTGGAGTTGATACTCTTTAACCTGTCCTTGTATGTCCAAGCTGTCAAGGTTTACTCGCCAAACATCATCCGTACAATAGTACTGAGCATTAAGGCTGCCTTTGATTTCATTGACTAATAAATAAGCTGCGTTTGAAGTTTCTATGCCGGTGGAATCACTCACTTTTACCCTAAACTGGGTCTTATGTGGATTCTCGGCCGAACCAATTTTTGAGACTAAAAGCGAGCTGCTTGTCTCTCCTTCCATTTCTCTAAACAAAGAATCTCCTGGCACTTTCCTTTCCCATAGGTACACTAAACTTCCTAATCCTTTTCCATTAGCAGGGAACCTCACACTGTTTCCCTCACAGTCGGCTCTATCTTCCAATGCCTTTTTAAAGCCAAGTGTGCCCCGAATAAATGAGATAATTAAAGTTCTATCACTTTCGCAAGCAAAGTCACTCGACTGAGAAACATAGTGTTTATATTCGTCGATCTCCGTATAATAGGGATTTTGTGTTTCAAATTTCTTACCTGTTCTGGAAGTAAACCAGTGCAAGTTTTCACCATTGGCGTCAAAAAGCAAGGTCTGCCCTTCGTCCACAAACTGTGGTGTGGTACTGGCAGGTGCCTCTGGTTTAGGGTGTATAATCACTGTGTATTTCGCTTTTGGACTTTCACAATCCTCTTTTGAAATCTCGGTAAACCACCATTCATAAGTTCCAGCTTCATCAGAGCTTGGTTTTGGGGCTTTTTTGAATCCTACAGCCTCCTTATTGGTGGCGATATACCATAGTTCGTCATTCGGCTTTCCATTAAAAGAAAGTGTCTTTGTGGTTTTTCCTTGACAGTACTCCTCCAATAAATCAGGTGGCCTATTGGGGTATGTGCCAACCTTAAGAAGTGTTTGATCCGTATTTTCGGTACACTCAAATCCTCCTGTATTAAAGACTAGGCTACACCTATACTTTCTTGTATCATAAATCTGGATATTTTTGATGGTCATATTTGGGCTCTTTGAACCAGTCGTTCTAAAATCATCAGAAATGTCAATCCACTTATCAATCACATCATCTCTAATTTGCCATTGAAATGACATAATATCGCCCGTAGTTCTTACATAATCGTACAAGCGAAATTCGAAATCAGTACCAACACAGGTTTCTATATTTGGCAAGGTTCCTTCAATTACATTTGCATAAAGGACCCGTTCATAAGTTTGAATATAACTCAGAGAATCGCTCATTCTACATCTATACTCAGATAAAACAGGGTTATCATTATCCCCTACCGCAGATACTCGCAGATTTGGAGTCAATGTATACTTTATTCCTTCATCATCATCTTTCAAATCCGTAAACTGTGTTTCTCCCGGTCGTTTTCGTTGCCACTGATAAAATATTGTCCCTGCTCCTATTGCCTCGACAGAAAAGTAGACCGAGTTCCCTTCACAATCATACTGGTCCATGGGTTGATTCACAATAGTTAACGGGCTATAAACTGTAGCATTGACTTCAATTCTTGGGCTTTCACAGGTACTATTCGACTGACTTACATAATAAGTATAATCGCCAATTTCTGTTTCTATAGGAGCAGAAACCAAACTGGTATCAACCGTAGCCGAAGCATACCATTTCAAATTAGTTCCAACTGCCGAAAACGTTAGCATATCGGGTTGAATCGCACTTATTGGCGTAGTGTTAACCGGCGGTTCATATCCTGGGATGGCATTAATATTTGACGTAGCGGTGTAATTACCACAAGCACTACTGCAGGTAGCGATATAAGACGCTGAAACTGTAACTTCAATGGTTCTTGTTAGCCCTTCTTCTCCGTCAGACCAAGTTAAAATGCCTCCACAACTAGATGCTCTAAGCATAACAGAATTTCCGACACAAACTGTAGAATCTGATATATTCAATTCTACTTCAGAAGAAGGTAAAACTTGAATTTCAAAAGCCTCTGAAGTGGCTTTATTACAATTGGTCAGCTCACAGTCATAAATAGCTCTATAATAAACCGTGATGGTAGTTGCCTCGGTATTTTCTACACCTGAAATAACGTTGGTCAATGATGAACCAGAAATATCTTCCCAGAAAGAAGAACCCGATGCCGAGGACTTCAAATTCCGCTGCCAGATGACATTACATACCCCAGTACCACCTGAAACAATGCCGGTAAGTGTAAAACTTTGATTAGCACAAATGATGTTTTCTGAAGAGCTTACTTCTATAGAAGGATCCTCCACAATTTGGATGGTAGAGATATTCGAATAAACCACAGCACCGCATTCATCCAATATTTTTCTTCTATAACAAGTCGTTTTTTGAATGGTAGAAGGGTTAAAAGTTAAGCCTGTTTCCTCAGAAATTGCACTCCAAGTTGGACTTAAAGCGGAACAATTTTCAGACATCTCCCAGGAGATAGTTAAAACTCCTTTCCCTCCAAAAGGGTCGCTTTCACTACTTATAGTACTCGGATTAAAGCCTGCACAGTTTATCTCGTTATTAATATCTATACTTCCTGGGAACAATTCTGGATAACCTTGTATCTCAATGGTATTTGAAACTGGACTGGTACAAGAATTAGTGGTACAAGTAGCCGAATAAGTCACCCGTGATGTAGGTTTTACTATAATTTCAGCAGTATTCTCACCAGAACGCCACAGGATATCACCTGAGCAAGCTGTAACATTAAGCGTCACCGAATCACCATAACAGATCTCCATTTTAGTAGCCGTAATGATAGGAGCAGAAATACCAGGACGTACCGTGATTTCCACCGAATCTTTGGTCGTAACATCGCAGCCTTCTGTGGAACATGTAGCCACCAAGTATCCTGAAACCGTTGGATTGAAAACACGCAAGGAATCTGAACTACCATCAAACCATTGAAGGTTCCCGAAGCAGCCTTTGGCTGAAACGTTGATACTTTCTCCTTCACAAATATCAAGCTTGTCCGAAGTCACATTGACCACAATACTGGGTGCTACCTTAATTTCTAGGGAATTTGAAGTGGCTTTATTACAATTGGTCAGTTCACAATCATAAATAGCTCTATAATAAACCGAGATTTTAGTTGCCTCAGTATTTTCTACACCTGAAATAACGTTAGTCAAAGCTATTCCTGGTATATCCTCCCAGAAAGAAGATCCCGAAGCCGAGGACTTCAAATTCCGCTGCCAGATGACATTACATACCCCCGTGCCTCCTGAAACATTTGCAGTAAGTGTAAAACTTTGATTGGAACAAATGCTAGTTTCAGATGAGCTTACTGCTATAGTGGGATCATCGGCAATTTGAATCGTAGATATATTGGAATAAACAATATCACCACAATCATCCACTGTCTTTCTTCGGTAACAGGTTGTTTTTTGAATGGTAGAAGGGTTATAAGTTAAACCCGTCTCGTCTGAAATCACAGACCAAGAACTACCATTGGAACAATTCTCCGACATCTCCCAAGAAATACTTAAAACTCCTTTTCCTCCCGAAGGACTTGTTGCATTTGAAATGGTAGACGGATTAAATCCAGCACAATTCACATCTGTGGACTGCGAAACACTCCCAGCTATCAATTCTGGATAACCTTGTACCTCAATGGTATTTGAAACTGGACTGGTACAAGAATTAGCCGAACAAGTAGCCGAATAAGTCACGAGTGAAGTCGGTTTTACTATAATTTTAATAGTATTTTCACCAGAACTCCACAGGATATCACCTGAGCAAGCTGTAACATTAAGTGTCACCGAATCACCATAACAGATCTCCGTTTTAGTAGCCGTAATGATAGGAGCAGAAATGCCAGGACGTACCGTGATTTCTACCGAATCTTTGGCTATTGTAGAACAACCCGTTATAGAACATTTAGCTACTAAATATCCTGTGATTGCCGGACTGAAAACACGCAAGGAATCTGAACTACCATCAAACCATTGTAAATTCCCTAAACAACCTTTGGCTGAAACGTTGATACTTTCTC
>NZ_JBSRVI010000149.1:0-21577 GCF_055134445.1 Arcticibacterium sp. | reverse complement strand
ACTTATGAGTGTTCCAAAATCTCAAATAAATATCCGAACTTCATATAATCTCTCGGGGCTTAGTTTTAGTCCGAACGATCTGTTTCAAGAAATAAAGAAGCACATTCCCGACTTTAAGATCGTTTTTGAACCTGATTTTAGGCAAAAGATAGCCGAATCTTGGCCTAGAGAGATAAATGATAAAGAAGCAAGGACGGATTGGGGCTGGAAGCCTACTTACACATTACAATCATTGACCGAAACAATGATATCCAAATTAAGTCAAAAATTAAAACCCATTTGATAGATGTTTAATAAATATAAGAAATTCTACGCCGAAGAAATTGAGCAAATAAAAGAAGCTGGTTTATATAAAACCGAGCGAATAATCAGTACACCTCAGGCGGCCAAAATTACCACGGGGAATCAGAATGTACTTAATTTCTGTGCGAACAATTATTTAGGTCTATCCTCTAATTCTGAGGTTATTCATGCAGCCATAGAAGCCACCAATACACATGGATTTGGTATGTCATCCGTTCGTTTTATTTGTGGAACTCAAGATATTCATAAAGAACTTGAACAAAAGACCGCAGATTTTCTGGGAACAGAAGACTGTATACTTTATGCCGCTGCATTTGATGCAAATGGTGGTGTTTTTGAGCCTTTACTAGGATCAGAAGATGCCATTATTTCAGATGAACTAAATCATGCCTCTATCATTGATGGCGTAAGATTATGCAAGGCCGAAAGATATCGGTATAAAAATAATAACATGGAAGACCTAGAGGCACAACTAAAAGCTTCTAGTCATTGTAAGAAAGTGTTAATTGTTACCGACGGTGTCTTCTCAATGGATGGTTCAATTGCACAGCTAGATAAGATCTGCGATTTAGCAGATCAATATGGAGCCATGGTCATGGTGGATGAATGTCATGCCACCGGCTTTGTAGGAAAAACAGGACGCGGAACTATCGAATTAAAAAATGTGATGGGTCGAGTTGATATTATCACAGGCACTTATGGAAAGGCTCTAGGCGGAGCTTCGGGTGGCTTTACGGCAGCACGAACAGAAATCGTAGAACTTCTAAGGCAAAAATCAAGGCCTTACCTTTTTTCTAATACGCTGGCTCCGAGTATTGTAGGAGCTAGTATTAAAGTATTAGATATGCTTCAGTCTTCTACCGCACTTAGAGATAAATTAGAATCTAATGCTCAGTTTTTTAGAAATGAAATGACAAAAGCAGGATTCGATTTGCTTCCTGGCGAGCATCCTATTATCCCGATAATGCTTTATGACGCAAAACTAGCTCAAACTTTTGCTGCAAAATTATTAGAAGAAGGTATTTACGTTATTGGTTTCTTTTTCCCTGTAGTGCCTAAAGGCAAAGCGAGGATAAGAGTACAAATTTCTGCGGCTCATGAAATAGAGCATTTGGAACGGGCCATAGCTGCTTTTACAAAAGTGGGGAAGGAACTTGGTATTATTTGAGACCGTTTGAGAATAAGCAAACCGTGTAATAGCATAAAAAAAACGCTAGTCTAAAATTTAGACTAGCGTTTTTAAATGTCAAAAATTGACAAATATTAATATCTATAAGCATCAGGCTTAAATGGCCCATCTACCGTGACACCGATATATTCAGCTTGCTCTGCAGATAACTTCGTAAGATTTGCACCTACGTGAGCTAAATGGAACGCCGCAACTTTCTCATCTAAATGCTTAGGCAATACATATACTTTGTTTTCATAAGCATCTGTATTATTCCAAAGCTCTAATTGAGCCAACACTTGGTTAGAAAAAGAACAAGACATTACAAATGATGGGTGTCCTGTGGCACATCCAAGATTCACTAAACGTCCTTCTGCCAAAATAATGATATCGTTTCCGTTAACATTATAAAGATCTACTTGTGGTTTAATTTCCACTTTAGTATTTCCGTGTGTTTTATTCAACCAAGCCATGTCAATCTCATTGTCGAAATGACCAATGTTACAAACAATGGACTTGTCTTTCATTGCTTCAAAATGCTTAGGCTGGATTATATTATAGTTACCAGTAGCCGTCACAAAGATAGAAGCACGCGTAACGGCCTCTTCCATAGTAACGACTTCAAAGCCTTCCATAGCAGCTTGAAGTGCACATATTGGGTCAACTTCTGTAACCAATACTCTACATCCAGCATTTCTTAAAGACTCAGCAGAACCTTTTCCTACATCACCAAAACCTGCTACTACAGCCACTTTACCTGCTAACATTAGGTCCGTTGCTCTTCTGATAGCATCTACTAAAGATTCTCTACAGCCATATTTGTTGTCAAATTTAGACTTCGTAACAGAATCGTTAACATTGATAGCTGGCATTACCAAAGTACCTTTTCTTTCTCTTTCAATCAATCTGTGAACTCCGGTAGTGGTTTCTTCAGATAAACCTTTGATACCTGCCGCTAATTCTGGGAATTCGTCCAATACCATGTTAGTCAAATCTCCACCATCATCAAGAATCAAATTCAATGGTTTTTGTTCTTCACCAAAGAAAATGGTTTGCTCAATACACCAGTTAAACTCTTCCTCATTCATGCCTTTCCAAGCATACACAGGAATACCCGCAGCGGCTATTGCAGCAGCAGCGTGATCTTGCGTAGAGAATATATTACAAGAAGACCAAGTAACATCTGCTCCTAATTCTACAAGCGTCTCAATCAAAACGGCAGTTTGGATAGTCATGTGAAGACATCCAGCTATTCTAGAACCCGCTAAAGGCTTAGAAGGACCATATTCTTTTCTAATTTCCATTAGACCTGGCATTTCTGCTTCGGCTAATGTGATTTCTTTTCTACCCCAATCTGCCAAAGAAATGTCTTTGACCTTGTAAGGAACATAAGTTTTTGATGCTACAGACATATAAAAGTTATTTTATCTACAAAAATTAGTAATCACTAAACAAATTCTCTAAAACGATGGCAAATTTACGTTTTATTACCTATAAAATCAAACTTTTATGTTATAATTCTCTATTTTGCACAAGGGTACTTTCCAGCTAAAACGCCTGCTTTGTCGTATATATAGGATGCATAAAGCCCTTCAGGCATACAGGTACATCTGTTTTGAAAGCTTAGATTTACAGTAAACAAACCTTACAAAGCTCCAATTGAAAGTAATTGCTTCCATTTTAGTTTGCATATTTTGCTGTGGTTTTGCCCATGCTCAGCGGGAAGACATGCATGCGAACCATTGGCTTTTTGGAAGCTCCGTCAGTATGAATTTTCCTATGACAGAAAACCCGGGCAACTCTACTTTAAATAACATGAACACCGAAAAGGCAAGTATGACCTATGCGGATGCAGAAGGAAATCTACGCTTGTATTCAAACGGAAGTCGTGTATGGAATGCCAACGGCAACGTGATACCTGGAGCAGAAAACCTGGTACGGGCTTTTGACCCCTCTTACCCAGGCCTAATCGTACCCATCCCAGAAAGGGAGGAAGAATTTTATGTTTTCTCGGTCGATGACTTCACCGGTAATAATAATCCCGGCACCGTAGTCTTTCCCATTTTCTATTCGCTCATTGACTTAAAGGCAAATGCAGGAGAAGGCCAAAAGATTGGCGAAACAAAATTACTTCTAGATCAATCTTCATATGGTTTAACCACTGTGAAACATTGCAATAATATTGACTATTGGCTGATACTACACAGTGGAGAAGGCAACACTTTTTTCACCTATTTGATTTCAAAGGATGGTATTCAAACAGATGAACCTATAGAAAGTAAACTAGGAATTCCCTTTGCTGGCTCTTCATTGGGACTTCAGCAAGAAATAATAGCTTCTGAAGATGGCAAAAAAATAGCCATAACAAAACCCGCTAATCCAGATGATGGTTTTATAGAAATTTTCAGTTTTGATAATTTGACTGGAAAAGTTATAAGAAGTATAACCACCTATAATTCTTTGAAAAAAATAAAAGGAGCGGCTTTCTCTCCTAATGGAGCTTTCATTTATGCTTCCCTCTATGTCAATCAGAGAAGTGCTGTTAATGGATTCGTGAACGATTATGAATTACTCCAGTTCAGAACATCCTATGCTCCTGCCTATAAAAAGGTCCTTGCCGAAAAATCTTTTACAGGTCAAAGTCAACAAGGTTTGGGAGAGTTTTTAGTGGGCCCTGGGTCTTTTGGGAACCTTAAGCTTGGTCCCAATGGTAAGATTTATTTGGCACATATAGACGACAAATTCTTATCCGTTATTAACAACCCAAACAATGAAGGGACGGGCTCCAATTTTACTTATAGAAACTTTAGTTTGAACGGAAAAACCGGAAAGGCCCAGCTGCCATATACCGTATCTCCAAGTTTTAAGGTACCAAATGGTAAATTGATTTTTCAGTCCGACAGTCTAGCTTGTAACCCAACCTTGAAAGTTGAAGTAAGTAACGCTGCCAATACTATTTTTATTTATCAGTGGACGAAAGACGGTACAGGCATTGATGGAGCAAACTCCGAATCAATAAAAATTACACAAACAGGAAATTATGAGGTACAAATTACGGCTGACTGTCAAGTAGTTTGGAGCGACAGTAAAGCTATAAAAATTGAAATAGAAGTACCTCCACCCGCTAACGACGCTGTATTTACGTACTGCCAAGGTGCAGAAATTAGCCCTTTAGAAGCAAAGGGGAAAAATCTTAAATGGTATGATGAATTGTCACTTTCAAATGTTATCAGTACAGAACCGCTATTTAGTCCGAGCATAAATGCTAATGTGACAGGAGTCAAATCCTTTTATGTCACGGAAACAACTTCTGGCTGTGAAGGAGTTGCCGCAAAAATTGACTTAAACATTACGGAAAAAGAGACCATTTCCTTTGTCAACGAAAGTCTAAGCCCTTGTTTAGAAGATGGATATATTGTAGGCCTTCCACTTAAAGAGCAACCAAAATCAAGTATAAATTGGTTTTTCAATAATACACTGATAGCAAACACAACAACGCTGGAGGCAAAGTCTTACGGAACGTACATTGCTCAAATTGGTGAGGGAGCCTGCTCTTCCTCAGACACCATTCAGGTACTAGATGGCTGTTTTAGGGTTTTTATACCAACGGCATTCACACCCAATGGCGATGGCATAAATGAAAACTTAGAACTCTTTGCCAACGGTCTATTTAGTTTTGATTATCAAATAATAGACAGAAGAGGCCGAGTGATGGTGACCGAAAAAAATCAAACCTTCCAAGGCACAAAGTTAATTTTATGGGATGGCCAATATCAAAAAGCTCCTGCACCCATTGGGGTTTACCAATATTTCATAAACGCCAGATTTGATAGTGAGGGCGGAACTATACTCAAAAACAAAAATGGTAGAATTAGCCTAATTAGATAAAGTCAAGGAGCGTTTCCAGCTTCACTCCCCTACTACCTTTAATCAAGATGGCTTTATTTTCAAATTTCTTATCGTTCA
Source organism: Arcticibacterium sp. (assembly GCF_055134445.1). NCBI lineage: Bacteria > Pseudomonadati > Bacteroidota > Cytophagia > Cytophagales > Leadbetterellaceae > Arcticibacterium > Arcticibacterium sp. The sequence continues at coordinate 16,140 of NZ_JBSRVI010000149.1, read as the reverse complement.
CCCAATTATGTATAGAAAACTTATCTGTGAAATAAAATGCCATAGGTAAATGCTTTAAAGCAAACTTCATATGCTCTCCAAAAAGCACAACCGTTTCAAAATTTCCTTCGGCCACTAATTTTCCTAATGCCTCATGTTCTTCCTGCGAGTACTCTCCTAATTCAAACATATCACCTAAGAAAACCACCTTCCCATTAGCTGTTTCTAAGTTCATAAAGTTCCTTAAAGAGGCTTCCATACTAGATGGATTAGCATTATAGGCATCTAAATAAACAACATTACTGCCCTTTTCCATCATCTGAGAGCGGTTATTGTCTGGTGCGTAATCTGCTAATGCTTGGCAAGCAACATCAGCTTCGACGTTGAAAAACCTTGCAATAGCATAAGCTGCTTGAATGTTATGAAAATTGTATTTTCCAGAGATTTTAGCCTCGTATGTTTTTTCTGTTTCAGCACAAGACCAAGAAACCACAGGGCTTTCCGACTTCATTTCTAGCAAATGATTCGTTTTGCCATGATAGATAACCTGCGTCATGGCTCTTTCTTTCACCATACTACACAGTGTAGGGTCGTTTTCGTTTATAAAAGCATAACCGTTTGATTCTTTCAAGTAGTCAAGAAGCTCCCCTTTACCTTTCCTCACACCTGCTATTCCGCCAAAACCTTCTAAATGTGCCAAACCAATATTGGTAATTAAACCATGGCTCGGTTCCGCTATCTTAGATAGTGCTCCAATTTCCTTCTGGTGATTTGCCCCCATTTCTATAATGGCAATCTCGGTATCCGCGGGCAGAGAAAGTAAGGTTAGTGGCACACCAATATGATTGTTCAAGTTACCCAAAGTGGCATGAACCTTATATTTAGAAGAGAGAGCTGCTTTTAGCAATTCCTTATTGGTGGTTTTGCCATTAGAACCCGTCAAACCTATTACAGGAATGTCAAACGTTTTTCTATGATGATTTGCTAACAATTGCAAAGTCGCCAATACATCATCCACCAAAATACATTGGTCGGAAGTGTTATAGGCCTCTTCATCAATTATAGCATAATTGGCACTAGCGGCAATGGCCCTTTCAGCATATTCGTTACCATTAAAATTATCTCCTTTTAGAGCAAAAAAAAGGTCGTACTGCTCAATTTTCCTAGTGTCTGTACAAACCTTGTTGGAGTTTTTAAATCGCTGATATATTTCTTCTATGCTCATAAAATGATTGCTGCTAATCTTTGCCCCAAAGTTCGCTTAATTTTTCTAATTTGAAGATTCAATACTTTTAATAAATGTCCAAAACCTTCACTTCGTATTTTGAAAGCCCTATCGGATCCTTGGAACTAAAAACCAGTGAAGATGCTGTATTGGCAGTAACGTTTGTGGAGCATCCTGAAAACACCGATACCGACTTACAAGAAATAGCGAAAGAATTAGCCAAACAGTTAAGAACCTATTTTGAAGGTTCTCTTTTAGAATTTAATTTAAAACTAGACCCACAAGGCACCGACTTCCAAAAACGCGTCTGGAAAGAATTGACAAATATTTCTTTTGGCAAAAATGCTTCCTATTTAGATATGGCCAATAAGCTTGGCGACCCAAAAGTCATTAGGGCTGCAGCATCAGCAAATGGTAAAAACCCAATCTCCATCATTATACCCTGCCATCGAGTAATTGGAAAAAATGGAAGCCTGACTGGCTACGCCGGTGGTCTACATAGAAAGAAATGGCTTCTTGACCATGAGAACAGATTGGCAAATGGCGTTTTGGAATTGTTTTGAAATTCTGAATTCCACACCTATTTTTGCTACCGCTTAAAAAGCTCCACAATTATGAAATTTAAATTCCTTTTACTTTCCTTTTTTATTACTTGTCTTGTGTTGGATTCTGTAGCACAAAATGACTCAGTTCCTCAAATGGAACCGCCAACTATTACCAAATTAGACTATTTAGGCCGCTGGTCTAGACAGTTAAATTATACCCTTAGAGCCACTTACACTGTTCTAAAAAATGATGAGACAGATAAGTGCTATTAAAAAATGATTTCCGAATTGAAACTGACCCTAATTCTGGTTCTCGGGACGTTTTTATGTATTCAAGCTTCATTTCGGTTAATGACAAAACGCACAAGCAAGGATATTTATTCAGAAGGCCTCGGCTTGGAAATTATACCAAATCTGTTTTTCTGAAAACGAAAAACGATTTCCTATTTCTTTTTGATGCCATAAGTGAAACTGATAGCTGCCTAGTTTTAGATGAAAACCTTCAACTAAAAAGTAAAGTAAAGCTTAATACCATTGGTCTTCTTGATGCCAAAATAGTCGGTGATAAGATTTTCACGGTCACAAATGACCGCGAAATTGATAAAACTGTGGTTAGCGTATACACTACTAACTTTGAATTTTTACAAAGCTTCGATTTATCCGGACGAACCAGTCAAGTATTTGCAACTGAAAGTAATTTAATTGCTGTAAAAAACAACTCAATAAGGATTATTTCAAACGAACTTGAATTAAAGGAGGTTTCATTGCAAGCAAGTTCTTGGATTCAAAAAGAAGAAATGATTTTGGGATTAAAACCTGAGGCGAACTCATGGCTACTTAATACCAATTCTCTTGAGCTAATAGATTTAGGAGTAGCCCCAACTCAAGCTTTTTGGAGCAGCAATGGTTACTTCCTGGTATCTGAAAGCTCCATAGGCAAATACGATGAAAACAATTCGGAGGAATATAACTTCCTCATTCCTCAAGAGTCTGGTTTTAACAAACCTTCCATTGAACTCCATCATGATATTTTTCTTTTATCTTATGCTTCTTCCACGCCTTTAAATAATGATAAAAAATTTAAGCTTCTAAACTCCCAAGGAAAGCAAATCTATTCTGAAGACGCCATTTTGTATTCAAATAATCCATTTACTCCAAGTCTTTCAAAATTCAATTCAGGAGACCTATTATTGAATAGCCCATCTGGTTTAATAAAACTCAACGCTCAAGGTGATGTGATTTGGGATAAGAAATTTGTGGACAGAAACAAAGCGTCTATTTTCATAAATGCTGATGACTCTTTTTCCATGCTTTTGGATCATGACTTATATGATGTGCTCGCCCAGTTTGAAAATGATGATGCACGATGTAGATATCAAGCCATCAATTCTGTCCCTGAAACACTTTGCTCGGCAGAGGAGTCGACGGGTTATCACCAAGCCGTTGCCAAGATGGAAGGTAATCTTCCAGCAATCTCATGGTATAGCACTCTTGGCTCTAGCTCACTTATACAATCATATCATGGTTTAGATATAGATTTTATTTGGTATAAAGATGGCATTGTTGATTCTAGCCAATTTAAAATAACCAGCAGTTATGGAAAAGACACCACAAGCTATTTTATAGACTTGGTGCCAAACTCAACTTATAAGGTAGAGGTTAAACAAGGTAACTGTGCCTTAATGAGCGATGAGGTATTCTTTAGCTATGCTGATAATAATGAAATAATGCAGCCAAGTATCACTACCAACCCAGAAGTGATCTTTATTGGCAACACTGTGAAAATTTCTGGAAGCTGCGAAAATTCGTATTTTTCTGGAGGTTATCCTGGACCATTTCCATATCCAAACAATTTCAAATTCGAAACGCCCACAAATGACACAACTTATTCCATTAAATGTGCGAAAGATTTCGCTCGAATAGATGCTGTTTTTTGGGAATCATACGGTGACCATCATTATTTCGGATCTTTTGGCTATTGCCTCTCCGACACGGTATCTGCCAACGTAATAGTATATGATCCCAAAAATGTCTTAGCCTCAGAAAACGAAAAACTCTCCATAAGAATATATCCAAACCCTGCCCAAAATTATCTGGATATAAAAACACCTCAGAATTTACAGTTAAATGGTTTGGATATTATAAACTCAAACGGAGTACTAATGCAATCTGTTAGTCCAAGAACAAGAATCAAACTAGAAGGCTATTCCTCTGGAATCTATCATGTTCGCTTTAAGTTCTCCGACCATGTAGCTACTAGAAAATTCGTTATTAACTAGTTGGATACTTCTCCATAAACTCGGTTAATAATCGCACACCATAAGCTGTTGCCGAGCCACCTTTTGAGAATTCTCCTTTATGAAATGCTGTACCAGCAATGTCTAAATGTGCCCAATTTGGATGTTGATTGGTAAAATATTCAATAAACTTACCTGCCGTTGTGGCTCCTGCATATGGACCACCCAAGTTTTTGATATCCGCTACATCAGAATCTAATTCGGACTTGAAATCATCCCAAAGCGGTAGTCGCCATACTTTTTCACCTGTAGCATCAGCTGCTTTTTCTAATTGAGCCGCCAGTTTATCGTTATTAGTCATTAAACCAGATGCCACATGACCTAAAGTTCTGATACAGCTTCCGGTAAGCGTAGCCAAATCTATCATTACTTCTGGCTCAAATTCCGTAGCCATATAATGAACAGCATCTGCTAATATTAACCTTCCTTCAGCATCTGTATTGATTATTTCTATGGTTTTTCCTGCATAAGAATTAATGACATCACCCGGTTTGATAGCTAAAGCATCCACACAGTTTTCTGTGATGGCTACTATACCTACGAGGTTAACATCCAGTTTCAATTTAGCAGCTAATTCCACCGCACCAATAACCGCAGCAGAACCACCCATGTCCATTTTCATGTCCTCCATGCCGTTTCCTGGTTTTAAAGAAACGCCACCGGTATCAAAAGTGACACCTTTTCCTACCAAACCTACTTTCTTTGCATCTTTAGAAGACTTATACTCCATCACCACCATTTTGGCTGGCCTGTCTGCACTTCCTCTTCCTACGGCTAATAAGGCATGGAATCCCATTTTTTCACAGGCTTTTTCGTCGTAAACGGTCACTTTGAAGCCGTTTTTCTTACCCGACTTCTCTATATAGTCCGCCATCATTTGGGGTGTTTTATAGTTTGATGGGGCATCCACCAGTCCCATGATATTCATCTGGGTTTCGGCCGTCGCCAAACCGCGAGCGATACGCTTACTGATTTTCTCTTCTTGGTTTGCTGTTACCCAAAAACTGAACTTGGTTCCGTTATTGAAAACATTGGTCTCTTCCTTTTCACGTGTTTTCAACATGCCTATTTCATAAGAAGCAAGGCTAATTCCATTAGCAATCAACTCTGCTAGTTCCGCATTTCCTTTTAAGTCAACGACGATTTCACCACTTAGTTTCTTCTTATTGTTTTTAAACAAAGACCTGAATGCATTGATAACCTCTTTACTTGTTGGGTTTTTCCCAAGACCGAAGAAAATAACTTTACTGTATTTTTTGCGTGGCGTAGACACTATCAAGGTTTCTTTAGTACCTGCCGAAAAGCTATTTCCAAGCTCCTCCATTTCATAACCAATGAGCTTTGCTCTCTTGATTAATTGCTCCTCCAATTTATCATCTTTAATAAATGGGATGATTAGCGTATTGGCAGATTCGAGTTGAGTGATGGTCTTTATTTTCATTTTTTGTCTTTTTCTGGAATTGGGTTTCAAATTTAGACAGTTTTGTACTAGTTACCCGCATTTAATAATTTCTATTTGTGCACACAACACCTAACGAACTTTACCCTAAAAAGCATAGCTTTACAGTTATTGAACTCACACTAAAATGAAACACATTGTCAGCATCGTTTTCGCTCTGCTTTCAATTACCACAGCCCATGCACAGAAAAATTTACGTGCAACTTATATTAATTTGCCGCCGTTAATCGCTACATCTATTGAAGTGGGACAGGAGTATTCTTTTAAACAGAATAGGGCTTTTGACTTTGCCGCAGGAATAGTAATCAACAGCAATCATTTAAAACAGTATCATAAAGCGGGAACGTCTTATGAAATATCTCAGCGATCTGGGCTTTACTTCAAAGTTTCTAAGAAATTTATAGCACGAAAATTCGAAGATAAACTGGGCCCATATTTCGGTGTTTTTATAAGCAACGGATTGGGTTTTGAAAAAGGATTTTACCAGCCCTACAAACCATACCCAACCCCTGGCGAAGGTGAGAAGGCAAGTAAATTTTCTTATATCAATGGATTAGGAATAAGTCTTGGTATAAATCCCCCCAAAAACAGGCCATTTGGCCTTGAGCTTGGTATACAAGCAGGAATTAGCCCTTTCAATAATCAATTAGAGAGCTTCAAATATACCCCAGGTCTAGGAAGAAATTTAATGGGTTTTTACCTTCAAGGAATATTGAAATTTAGGTTTCAAAGGGTGGCTGACTGAGTCTTTTGACTTTCAATTTGCAGGTTTTGCTTATTGAAATCTTGCAATCTGAAAGTTAAAGTTTCAGATTGCAGGAAAAACAAATAATAATCCCCTACTTTTTATTAATTATATTCGAATCTAAACGAACCAACTCCAATGCTTAAAAAAATACTTTCTCTTTTTGCTCTAGCTATACTAATCGGCTTTTCAGCTTGCCAAAACAATGAGGGAAAAGAAGAAGAGTCAATTCAGGAAAATGCTATAGAAAATGATAAACCTTCTGAAAGTGAAATCAAAAAAGGTTTACTTGACAAAACCGTGTATTACACGCCAATAGATGAAGAGCAGACTAAATGGACATTCGTTGACCTTTCTGAATTTCTTGAGATGAGAATCATAGAAGAAAAACAAGACGAAACCTATTGGGAAGCAAAAATCGACTTCGATTTAGAAGACTATAACACAGAAATAAAATATTTCATGCAGGGTCTAATCCAATGCAAGAAGGATGGCTCAAAGTGGGAGGTAAGCAATTTTAAGGTGCTTGAGTATAGGATAGTGTAAGTGGTTTGAAATCAATAACAAAGAGTTGTTCTAACAGAAAAAGCACCGCCAACTGTAGTGTTACTGCAGTAATTCGTTATATTTGGAACACAAATTCAAACAAATGGCAAGAATAGATTTAAGTGAACCTTATGAATTATACCTCAAAAAACAGGTAGATTCTGGATTGTACCGTTCCATAACTGCGGCAGCTGAAGACGCAATACGCAAACAAATGATGGAGGACGAAAAACTAAGAATAGCCTCTATCTATGCTGCAATAGCGAAAGGCGAAGCTTCTATAAAAAGCGGTAACGTAATTCAATTTTCCGAAAACCTTATGAAAGAGATTTCTGACAAAGCAAGACAGAATTCACTTACTGGCAAAAAGGTAAAAGGGGATGTCAGATAACATTTATGTTTTAAATATATCCCAAGATGCCTACGATGATTTAACTGATATCCAACAATATACCGTTGAAACCTTTGGAGAAAACCAATTGATAAAGTATCAATCCCTTCTTAATGAAGCATTAATGTTGATTAGTTCAAATCCAACAATTGGTCATGGCAGACCAGATATCCCAAACGAATATTTAGCTTGGCCAGTTGGCGAACATATTTTCATTTATAGAATAGAGGACTCCATTATTTATTTAGTAAGAGTGCTTCATAATAGAATGGATTTTCGATTTCAATTTACCCTCTAATTTAAACTGACGATATATTGATCTTAGTTTTACCCCGTAGATTCAAATACCAAAAAAGTTAGCCTCTATTTCTTCAAGATTTCATCTTTAAACTTTTCATATTCCTCTTGACTCAATGCCCCTTTTTCTTTTAAATCAAATATTTCATTCAGTTTCTTTAAATCACTGTTTGTGATTTTTGAACGACTAAAGAACCTCTTGGTTAAAAATATCAAATGTCTAAAAAATGAGCTTATCTCTTTCCCAAAAAATGAGCTCTGTCCTTCTTCATAATATGTGAGGTCTACCACTTTAGTTTGGCAAATTAAATTATGAAACCCACGAGGTCTAGCTCCTAAATACGAGAAAAGGGATAAAGGGATAATTCTAAGACGGTTTCTAAAGAAGGAGACAAAAAAACTAAGACGAGATGTTTTTTTTAGCTGGGTTACCTTAAGCCCAAATATGTAGTTCCCTAAACTTCTTCCATTTGTAAAAAAATCTATTATCGAAACAAACAATGACAATATCAAGAACCCTAAAATACCATTATAAACACTGGAATCATTGCTTTTATCTCCGTCAAAAAAGTAAAAAAAATCAGTGAACCCACATACTTGATATGCAAGCTCCACAGCAAGAGTACTCGACCACTTCTCGACCTCCGAACTGACAAATACCTGTACAAGCAGGATTATTAACCCAACCGATAACATAAGATCTATAACTCTCGACAACAACTGCTTATACCATATAGCAACAGGTTCGGGTTATATACTATTTGACTCAAAATTCACATGTTCCATTAATATTATGCTTTATATAACCTCTCACCTCAAAGCCCCCCAAAGCACCTCCACAGGATGCAAAGCCTTCCTACCTGTTCCATCATGAATTTGGTGACGGCAGCTGGTTCCTGGTGCGGCTATGATGACTTCTTCTGGCTGCTGACGTACCGTTGGAAACAATACCAACTCCCCTATTTTCATAGAGATATCATAATGCTCTTTTTCGTATCCGAAAGAACCGGACATACCACAACAGCCACTCGGAATTAGCTGGACAGAATAGTTTGGCGGCAACGACAACATTTTCTTTGTCGGTACCATAGAACTCACCGCCTTCTGCTGGCAATGGCCGTGCAATTTTATAAGCCTTTCTTCGTCTGTAAATATGGACTTATCAAGTTTCTTTTTATCGATTTCTCTGGCAATAAACTCATCTATCATCAGAGCATTTTTTGATAGTTTCTCTGCTTTCGCAGCCAACTCTTCATTCACCAGTTCTGGATAATCATCTCTAAAAGCCAAAATACAAGATGGCTCTATACCTATTAAAGGTGTCTCTTCAGAAATAAGCTCGTGAAGCATTTCAACGTTAAGATTTGCTCTCTCTTTTCCTTCGTCTAGCATTCCTTTTGACAAATACGGTCTTCCAGAATCCACATGGTCTGGAATTACGACAGCGTAACCTAATTTTGACAAGAGCTTAATGGCTGTTTGACCTATGGTTACATCGTTATAATTGGAAAACTCGTCACAGAAAAGATAAACCTTGCCTTTGTCACCATTTTGAAATTGCGAAGCATTTTGATCATACCATTTTTTCAAGGTAGTTTCATGCAATAATGGCATGGTACGGTCTGGGTGAAAACCGACAACCCTATTGGCTAACCTTCTGATAGGCTCATTCTTAAAAAAGAAGTTATAGGCACTTGGCATGAGAGCACCCAACTTGCTCATTTTAGCAAAATTGGCTATCATTTTTGACCTTACAGGCACCCCATTTTTCTTCTGATAATGGTACATAAACTCCATTTTGAGTTTCGCCATATCCACATTACTTGGACATTCAGATTTACAACCTTTGCACAGCAAACATAAGTCTAGTACTTCTTTTACTTCTTTGCTATCAAACCTGTCTTCTCCGTTTCCAGCAATGGCATCAAAAGAAACTTTTCCGTCTTCTCTGGTCAATGCTTCCCGAAGGATATTTGCTCTAGCTCTTGTGGTATCTTTCTCATTTTTAGTAGCCATGTAACTCGGGCACATGGTGCCTCCGCTTATTTCAGTTTTCCGGCAGTCCCCAGAACCGTTACATTGCTCTGCATGCTGTAAAATATCTTGGTCTTTAAACCTGAAAATGGTTTCAAATTTCGGTGTAATTTGTCCTGCCTCATAACGAAGCATCTCGTTCATAGCGGGCGAATCCACTATTTTATTGGCATTGAAAACGCCCTTTGGATCCCAGGTATATTTGACTTTGCGAAGCAGCTGATAGTTCTTCTCCCCTATTTGTTGAGGAATAAATTCTGCTCTCAGTCTACCGTCACCATGCTCGCCAGAAAGAGAGCCTTTATATTTCTTAACTAAATCTGAAATGTCCTGAGCTATTTCTCTGAATTGCTCTTTTCCCTTTTGTGTTTTCAAATTAAGAATAGGTCGCAAGTGAAGCTCTCCACTTCCGGCATGAGCATAATGAACCATATTGAATCCCTTAGAGGCCATCAAAGCATCAAACTCAGCTATATATTCTGGCAAATCATTTACATCTACCGCCGTATCTTCAATGACTGGAACTGCCTTTTCATCGCCGGGCAAATTAGACAATAAGCCAAGCCCGGCTTTTCTTAATGTCCACACTTTGGAAATATCATCTCCAAACAAAACAGGAAAATGATAACCATATCCAGCGGCTCTCATTTCTGCTTCCATTTGTGCCGCCTTTTCCTTTACAATTTCAATCGTTTGACCAAAAAGTTCAATACATAATAGTGCCGCAGGGTCTCCCTCCACAAAAAATCGATTGGCCATTTGCTCTTTATTGGCCTTGGTACATTCTAAAATATAATTATCCATAAGCTCCACGGCAGATGGGTTATATTTTAGTGCTATTAAATTGGCTCTTAAAGAATCGTCAATGGTCTTAAAATGTCCAGCGACTACTCCTTTATGTTTGGGTGGCAGATCATTGACATGAATTTTTATCTCGGTGATAAAAATCAATGTCCCTTCTGAACCTGCTATTAGCTTACAAAAATTGAAATCATTATTTGAAGAAGGCGTGAAAACATTCGTTTCTAAAAGCTCATCAATGGCATAGCCTGTATTTCTTCTAGTGATACTTCTTTTAGGAAACTGCTCTCTTATTTCCTGTGCAATCTCCTGATTAGACAGTATTTCAAAAACCTGAAGATAGATTTTGTCTTCGAGCGATTGCTTTGCCGTAGGAATTACCCTTTTACTTTCAATTATCGCCTCAAACTCCTCTACGCTTATTTTTTTAAACTCTACAAAAGAGCCATCGCTTAAAAAGCCCTTTACAGAAAGTAGATGATCTCTAGTGCTACCATAGATAATAGAGTTAGATCCGCAAGAATTATTACCCACCATACCGCCAATCATGGCTCTGTTTGCGGTACTGGTTTCTGGGCCAAAATATAATTCAAAGTCTTTTAAATGAACGTTTAATTCATCCCTAACCACACCTGGCTGTAGCCTCACCCAAGTTTCTTCTTTATTAACTTCAAGGATTTTAGTGAAAGTTCTAGAAACATCAACCACTATACCTTTACCCACAACCTGACCCGCCAATGACGTTCCAGCCGTTCTAGGAATGAGTGTTACTTTCTTTTTATTGGCGAATTTTATCAAAATTTTGATATCCTCTTCGTCTTTAGGGAAGGCAACTGCCAGTGGAACTTCTCTATATGCAGAGGCGTCTGTAGCATATAAAGTCTTGGTAATGTTATCGTCTAAAAATTCGCCTTTGAAGTTATCCGTGATTGGGCTGAAGTCCATGTAATAAGTGTCCGTTATATTTCCTAAAGCAAATGTATTGCTAAAAAACTAGACACTAAATAATCTATGGCAATACCTAAAGATTTATTTTAAATTCTTTGCCTATTTAAACTCAACTAGACCACAGTCCATCTTGAGCGACTTCACTTTTATCTTTCACTTTTTCCGAAGATAAATCTTAGGAGTTAGATAGAATGTAAGAAATAATACCATCATAATTGGAAATAAGTAATCCTTTCTATTCTATAAGTAATCCTTTCTATTCTAAAGGAAGATGCTCCACTGATTTCGGCAATCCCTTTTCGTTTTTTTTAAAACACGTCCACTATTCTACATCATTGGTAACTGCCATTTCTCAAAATTCTAAAGAAAATCCTTGAAAATATTCAATTTTCGCAATCGTTTGCGGAAAATTGCAACCGTTTGCAAAGACTTTTTACAGAAATAATATGATTTTAACAAGGCTAATTTTGCCGCCTGAGCAGTTCTTTTTGTAGGTTTGTTAAGCAATTCAACGCATTAATTAACCTTAGTCGATGTTGACTTGTCTCAATCTATAACACATTTTAAACTTAATTTAACTTATGATGAACCAGCTCTACCAATCAAGCTTGAGCCAGCTCCAAAAGGGCAAAAAGTTAATGTCCACAATGGTGGTAACAGCTTTTAGTCTTTTCATGATTTCATTCTCTGCTTTTTCTCAAAACATCACTGTTTCTGGAAAAGTAATTGACGAAACAGGTGAAGGAATGCCGGGTGTAAGTGTACAAGTAAAAGGTACTACTACAGGTGCCTCTACAGATATTAGTGGAACATACAGCATTAGCAATGTACCCTCTCAAGGCACTTTAGTTTTCAGTTTCGTAGGAATGCTAAGCCAAGAAATATCCATTCAAGGTCGCTCAAAAATCAACGTAACATTAGCCAATGATCAAAAGCTTCTTGATGAAGTGGTGGTCGTAGGATACGGTACCGTGAAAAAGAAAGATGCCACAGGTGCAGTTGCCGCTATTGGAGAAAAGGATTTCAACAAAGGTATCATTACATCTTCTGAGCAATTAATGCAAGGCCGTGTAGCTGGTGTAGCCATCACTCAAAGTAGTGGTGAGCCAGGTGGTGGAATTAACGTTAGAATTCGTGGTACATCTTCTGTAAGAGCTGGTAACGGCCCATTATTCGTAGTTGATGGTGTTCCTCTTAGTGGTGGTGATATTACAGGTAGTGGAAGTGCTGGTGGATTAGGTAGCTCTTCGGCTCGTAACCCGTTAAACTTTCTTAACCCAAATGACATCGCAAGTATTGATATCCTTAAGGATGCATCTGCAACTGCCATTTATGGTTCTCGTGGAGCAAACGGTGTTGTGTTAATCACGACTAAAAAAGGAACGCAAGGAAAAGGTACTATGGATTATTCCGTATCTGTGGGAACGAGTAAAATCACAAAGAAATTCGACTTATTAAGTGCAGATGAATTTGTTGCAGCTGGTGGACCAGATAATGGTGGTAGCACTGACTGGCAAGACGAAGTACTTCGTACTGCCATCACTACACAGCATAATCTTTCTTTCGGCGGCGGATCTAACGGAGACTCTTATCGTTTTTCTGCAGGGCTGTTAGACCAAGACGGTATAATCAATAATTCTGGCATAAAGCGTTATTCTGCGTCTTTTAACGGAAACAAGAAAGTCATTAACGACAGGTTAAACATTGGTACTCAGCTAAACATAGCCAATACCGTAGATTCTGGTGTTCCAGTAACAACCGACTCTGGTTTCTCAGGTGACTTATTGGCGGCAATGTTAAAATCAAATCCGACAAATAATGTTAGAAACCCTGATGGAACATTTAAACAGGTTTCAACAGTAGAGCCTAATCCAGCAGCAATTATTGCTTATAGTAATGACAAAACCAATACTATTAGAGCATTAGGAAACTTAAATGCTGAAGTCCAAATTATGGATGGTTTAAAGTTCAAAACAGTTGTTGGATTTGACCGTTCTCTTTCTTCTAGAAAAGCGGCTTTCTCTCCCTTATTAAAAGCGGCTCAAATTGAAAATGTTGGTCAAGTTTACTTTACAGACATTGAAACCAACAATTCTTTATGGGAAAACTACTTTACTTATGACAAAGAAATGGGAGACTTTACTTTCAATGGTTTAGCGGGTTATTCCTATCAACGTTTTGAGTATTTCTCCAAAAACTCGAACGCAACCAACTTTAGAGTTGATGATTTAGATTTAATGGTAAACAACGTTTCCTCAGCTGATAATTCAAAAGGATTCGGTAGTATCATTAACGGTTCAAATTCCAATGTTGATGAACTTCAATCTTATTTTGGTAGAGTTAACTTGGGTTTCAAAAGCAAATACTTGATAACTGCTACGGTACGTGCTGATGGTTCTACCAAATTTGGTTCTGGTAACAAGTATGGTGTTTTCCCATCTTTTGCGGGTAAATGGCGTTTAATTGAAGAGGATTTTGTTCCTAAAAATGTATTCTCCGATTTAGGTCTTAGATTAGGATATGGTATCACGGGTAATCAAGAATTACCTCACAACCTTTATCAGGAAAGAAGACGTTATGGAAGTGCCGGAATAAATAATAGTAGTTCTATTAATAACGGTGGCTTCAGTACGGTTGCTTTCGCAAACCCAGGTTTGAAATGGGAATCAACGAAACAATTCAATGCTGGACTTGACTTCGGTTTTGCGGCAGGTAGACTTTCTGGTTCCCTAGATTATTACTACAAAAACACCAATGACCTTTTATTCCAAGTATTCTCTGCACAGCCTGCTCCATCACCATTCGTGTGGCGTAACCTTGATGCAGACGTAATCAACAAAGGTCTAGAAATTGCCTTAAACGCTATCGTTGTTGATGCTAACGATTTCGAATTCGAAATCAATGCAAATGCTGCATTTAACAAAAACGTGGTAGAAAACTTATTAGGTGTTTATGACACTGGTGCTATTAATGGTCAAGGTCTATCGGGTGCATTTGCTCAGCGTATTGCTAGTGGGCAGCCATTGTTTGCATACTTCTTAAGAGAGTTTGGAGGCTATGATGTAGAAGGAAACTCAATCTACCCTAATGGTGACTTCCAACAGTTTTTAGATGGAGCTAGCCCAAACCCGACCGTAACGGGTGGTTTGACCACTAACTTCAAGTATAAAAACTTTAGCCTAAGTGCGTTTTTCAACGGTGTGTTCGGAAACTATATATATAGTAACACCGCAAACGCGTTCTTTACTAAAGGATCTTTTGCCAATGGTCGTAACGTAACTAAGGATGTAGTAAATAGTGAAGAAGGGCCATTAAATGCTCCTGACGTATCTACCCGATTCTTAGAGAAAGGAGACTTCGTACGTCTTGCCAATGTTAATTTAGGTTATACCGTAAATACGGGTAAAAACAGTGCTATAAGTAGCCTTAGATTTTTCCTTACTGGACAAAACTTAGCATTATTTACAAATTATTCAGGTCAAGATCCTGAGGTTAATACCAACAAGCAGATTAACGGTATTCCTAGTTTCGGTATTGACTATACAGCATATCCAAGAGCTAGAACATGGACTTTGGGTGCTAATATTTCATTTTAATTTAAAAAATCTTTAATCAATGAAAAACTTAAAAAGAATATCCACTTTAGCACTCTCGTGTTTTGTGGTTTCGGCACTAGTTTCGTCATGTACGGATCTAATGGTAGAAGAAAAGGATTCTCTGGTAGTTGAGAGTTCAGGTGGTAGTTTTGTAGCAGGAGATGCTGGAGCTCTTTTAGAGGGTATATACAACGGTCTATCTTCCTATACCGACCAAGGAAACACTTACTCTCTAAACCAACATACATCTGCAGAGATGATCCCTCCTACTAGAGGTGTGGACTGGGGAGATAATGGTGTATGGCGTACGCTACACAGTCATACATGGGATGCTACGCATCCACAAATTTTGAACTCATGGAATGAACTTAACGGACGGTCTTACACTTGTGAGCAAATTTTGGCCTCTAACCCATCTCCAAGCCAAGCTGCTCAGGCAAAAGCATTAAGATCATTCTTCATGTCTCAAATTATGGACCTATGGGGTCAAGTTCCAAGAAGAACTGTAGACCAAGGAATTGATGATCTTCCAAATGTAATGTCACGCTCTGAAGCATTTGATTTCATAGTTGGCAATTTAGAAGAAGCTCTTCCTGCTTTACAACCTAGTGCTCCTGCTACCATAAATTCTAAAATGACGCAGCCTGCTGCTCATGCTTTATTAGCCAGACTATATTTGAATAAGGCCGTGTACAAGTCTGCAAACGCTGCAGGCCCATACACCTTTGACAATGCAGATATGGCGAAGGTGATTACCCATGCAGATGCCGTTACAGCAGCTGGGTTTAGCTTAGATTCAGAATTCTTTAATCCTTTCACAGACCAAGCGTCTCCAGAAAGAATTTTTACAACCGAAGCAAACGGGGTTCCAAGAAATCGCTGGATGATGACCATGCATTATGATCAAGGGGGTTTTCCTGCTGAGCGTGATGGTCCATGGAATGGTTTCACAACCTTAGCAGATTTCTATGACACATTCGAAGATGGTGATCTTAGAAAATTTAAAGACGTGGGTTCTAACAAAGGATACGGTGGATTAAACAAAGGATTTTTGATTGGTCAGCAGTACAGAGAAGATGGTACCGAAATAGTTGATTCTCGTTCTCTTAAACCTCTTAAATTCTCTAGAGATGTTCCTTTAGCTGGTGCCGCCACCGAAAAAGGTATACGTGTTATTAAATACCATCCAACAGACAAGGGTGTGTATATATTACTTCGCTATTCTGATGTATATCTCATGAAAGCAGAAGCTCTAATGAGAAGCGGTGACAATGCAG
>NZ_JBSRVI010000148.1:0-26729 GCF_055134445.1 Arcticibacterium sp. | reverse complement strand
GACGCTCTTCCGATCTTGAAAAAGTAGGCTATGCTCAAATGGACACATTGGTCAGTAATTTAAGAATAAAAGTGAAAGATATGGCTCCTATTATTTCCTTTTTGAACGCACTTAACGACCCAAATTTTGACAAAGAAGTACCTGTGAAGGTACCTAGTGGCTTACCTGTTGGAGGTGAAATTGACTTATAGCCAGCGATGCAACATTTTCTCTTAAAACGTTTCTATAATAGCTACACCTAGGCCAGTTTCATCCTTAGGCTTAAGTCTTTTAATCTAAGTATGCTCGACTAATTTTTTGCATTCAATTTTAAACCGTGTAAATTGTATTACCATCTCAATCCTTTAAATGTCATATGGCAGAAATAAAACTAAAAATTAACGGTCAAAACTATCAAACGGAAATTGACCCTAGCACTCCCTTACTATGGTATTTACGTGAACACGCCAACCTAGTAGGCACGAAATACGGATGCGGCATTGCTCAATGTGGAGCTTGTACCGTGCATATGGACGGCAACCCCATTCGCTCCTGTGTGATGCCAATATCTGCTGTGGCAGATGCAGAAATCACCACTATAGAAGGTCTTTCAGAAAACGGAGATCACCCTGTTCAGGAAGCATGGAACGAGTTAGATGTACCGCAATGTGGCTATTGCCAAGCTGGTCAGATGATGACCGCTTCTGCTCTTTTAAGAGATAATAAAAAACCAAGCGATGAGGAAATTGAAGCGACCATGTCTGCACATATCTGCAGATGCGGAACCTATCATAGAATTCATAAAGCTGTGAAATTGGCTGGGAGTAAAATGTAGCTTCGAGTACCTCGGCTACTAGTTCGAGTACTACCGCTTCGAGATCCTGACTCCGAGTCCTTGTTTGCAGACAGAAAGTCTCAGCTAAAGAATTTCCGTTGACGGAAGTACATCCAAGTCAGCAGTTGAACGAAAGCATCTAATTCCAATTTTTATCTCTGCTGAAAGGCAGGCAAAAAACAGAAAAATGAACAACAAAAATACAAGAAGAGATTTCCTGAAGTCGGCCTCTATTCTTACTGGAGGGCTGGTGATAGGATTTAACACGATAAATAAAGCCATTGCGGCAGAGGTGGTTAGTCCATCCGCTATAGGACAGGAGTTTAATGCTTTTTTAAGCATAGCTCCAAACGGCAAAATCACCATCTATTCACCCAATCCTGAGATTGGACAGGGCATAAAAACTGCCTTTCCTGTGATAGTGGCAGAAGAATTAGATGTAGATTTTAAAACCGTAGATGTGGTACAAGCCAACTTCTCTGATAAATTTGACCGCCAACTTACAGGTGGTAGTGGTGCCATCAAACACTCTTGGGATAGATTAAGAACTGCGGGTGCCACCGCCAGAGAACTTCTTAAAGAAGCTGCAGCCAATAAATGGGGCCTAGCAAGTAGCACCTTGAAAACCGAAAATGGTTTTGTAATAAGCGAATACGGAAAAAGATTAAGCTACGGTGATCTGGTAGAAGATGCCACAAAACTAACACCGCCTAAAGATGTTCCTTTAAGAGATGCCAAAGATTACAAACAAATAGGTGGCTGGCATGCCGGAGTAGACAACGCCGACTTGCTGGTAGGAAAACCGCTTTATGGCATAGATTTCAAAAAGGAAGGCATGGTGAATGCTCAAATACAGCGACCAACCGCCTTTGGTCTTAAACTGAAATCCTTTGATGCCACGGAAGCTCTTAAAATGCCCGGCATTATAGACGTGGTTTCTTTTAATAATAACGTGGCCATTGTAGGAAAAACCACTTGGGAGATCATGCAGGCTCGTAAAAAAGTGGTCATTAACTACGAACAAGATGGCGATCTAGAAAGCTCAGCCGACCATAATCGTATTTTCACTGCTCAGATGAAAGATCCTAATAGTGGCTCTGTGATGCGAAAAAATGGCGACCCAGAAGCAGCTTTTGCGGCAGCTGATAAAGTCATAGAAAAGGAATACCAATGCCCTTTTTTATCGCACAGCCCTATGGAGCCTATGAATTTTTACGCCAACGTAAAAGCCGATGGTACGGTGGAACTGGCTGGTCCAACCCAAACACCTGGAAGAGCGGTAGGTTCTATCTCAAAACTTTTAGACATTCCTCAGGAAAAAATCTCTTTAGAACTCACGAAAATGGGTGGTGGTTTTGGTCGTAGACTAGACGATGGCTACGCTGTAGAAGCAGCACATCTTTCTAGCATTATTAAAATGCCTGTGAAAGTGACTTGGACCAAAGAAGATGACATTACAGGTGGATACTACAGACCAGCTGTAAGATATAAATTCAGAGCCGCCATAAAAGATGGCAAAATAACGGGGTATGCTTTAAAAGGCGTAGGTATGAACACCGGAAACTGTACCCGTCAAGACAACTTCCCGGCCGGTGCCATTGACAATTTATTGATTGAATCTGTAGATTATAAATCGCCCATTACCACAGGACCGTGGAGAGCACCTATCACTAACTTTTTAGCTTACGCAGAACAATCTTTCTTAGACGAAGTGGCTACCTCGCTTGGAAAAGACCCTGTAAAAATGAGATTAGAGCTACTAGATAGAGTTATAAAAGACCCCGTGGGTCAAATCACCTATGAACCAGAAAGATTCAAAGTAGCCATAGAAATGGCCGCAGAGAAATCTCAATGGGGAAAGAAAAAAGGTGTTTCTCAAGGCTTTAGTGTGTATTTCTCACATAACTCCTATGTGGCACAGGTAGCAGAGATGAAAACGGTAAAAGGAAAACCAACGCTCACCAAAGTTTATGCCGTGACAGATTGTGGTATAGTTATCAATCAGTCTGGGGCACAAAACCAGATATACGGTGCCATAGTGGATGGAATAGGCCATGCCATGTATGGAAAACTCAGTTTCACCAAAGGTGAGCCAGACCAAAAGAATTATGACACCTATAGGCTTATTAGAATGAACGAAATTCCTGAAGTGGAAGCGTTTTTTGTGGACAATGGAAAATCACCTACAGGACTGGGCGAACCCGCTCTACCACCTACAGGCGGAGCCATAGCCAATGCCATAGCTGCAGCCACAGGAAAACGTCTTTATAGCCAGCCGTTTAATGAGGCAGACAAGGCCGTGGAGAGTTATATGTAGGACTATTAAATGTAAAGTGTTTGATATTATTTTTTTTTGAAATCCTGCCCTTCTGGGCAGGATTTCTTTGTTCAAACCAAGCTTATACAGCTATAGGCTAAAGAATGGAAAGAGATTAGGGCTACTATCCCTCCCTCTTTTTCCAAAGTTTATAAGGTTTGTCAACATCGGTATGAAATGGCAGGAACACTTTCTTATTCGTTCCAGCCGATTCGTAAGCGGCAAAAATCAATTCTAAAACCGCTTTTCCATCTTCACCCGTCACTAAAGGGGTTTTGTCGTTTTTTACGCAGTCCACAAAATGGGCCATCTCCTGAGGAAAACCGTAATTCCAAATCTCTTCGTACATGGTAAAACTCCAGCCTACCGTATTACCTGCCTTTTCTACGGCATATTCTACGCCTTTGGTACTGTAAGTCTGAATGGAATTTCCCTGCAGCACATCGGCATAGGCTACCCCTTCTGAACCATGGATTTCGGCTTTATCATCCATACCGCCTAGTTTGGTCCAACTTTCTTCAGCTAAGCCAATGACACCATTCTCAAATTCCAAAATAATAATGGCATTATCGTCACCTATCGTTTTATCGGTATGCACGCTCGTGCTCATTTGAGCATAAACAGATTTCACTGGGTTGTTTTTATTAAGCCATCTAAAGAATTGCAAGGCATGGCATCCCATATCCATAGTAACACCTCCGCCAGATCTTTCCACATCCCAAAAATGATCGGCGTGTGGGCCATCGTGCTTTTCAGACTGCTTTAATAAAACCGGTCTGCCAAGTGCACCTTCATCTAACAAGGCTTTCATTCTCACATATTTGGGCGTAAAGCAGAGCTCTTCTGCGTACATCAGTTTCACTTCCGCTTTTTTACAGGCTTCTATCATGATATCGGCTTCAGCCAGGCTTACGCATAATGGTTTCTCTACCACCACATGCTTTCCAGCTTTAGCAGCTTTTACAGTAATATCACAATGCAAGTTATTTGGGGCACCAATCACTATCATATCTATTTCATCCATGGCTAAAAGCTCATCGATGTTTGTAAAGTGATTTGGTATGCCATGGCTTTCGGCAAAAGCCTTTGCGTTTCCTTTGGTCGGAGACATCACCGCTATTATTTCTGCATCAGCCACCGTTTTTAATGATTCCACATGAATGGTGGATATAAACTGCGAACCTATAATTCCAACACCTATTTTTTTATTCATTTTCTGTTCTTTATAAATTTCCGTTTTTAAATTCTTCTGCTGCAAAAGCTGCTGCTCGGGCCGTTAATGCCATGTAAAGTATCGAAGGGCTTTGGTTTCCTGTGCTGGTCATGCAGGCCCCGTCTGTCACAAAAACATTTTTACATAAATGCAATTGATTCCATTCATTCAGTAAAGAATTTTCGGTATTCTTCCCCATTCTTACGCCACCCATTTCATGAATATCAAGCCCCGGTGGTTGTTTATTATCTTCTACATGAATGTTTGTACAACCCACTTTTTCTAGCATTTCTTTGCTTTGTATCAGAAAATCCGCTACCATTTTGTCATCGTTTTCATCATATTCTACATCCGTCACTAATAGCGGAATACCCCATTGGTCTTTTTGGTCTTTACTCAGATAAACGCGATTGGTTTCTTTTGGGATGGTTTCTCCTTGCATATACATGTACACCCGCCAATCGCCTGGTTCAGATAATGCCTCTTTATAAGCCGCACCAAACTGTTCTTGGCTATCGTCCAATTTGTTTTTTCTTTTACGATAAGCTCCTGAAAACGTAGTATAACCTCCCACAAAATCCATATCCTTCTCTTTCAAGTTTCTAAAATTGGCTAAAATAGGTTCAGACGGATTTCTTCCGAAATAGTATTTATCTTTAAAACCCTCCATTTTTCCACCCGAATGCCCTCTATAGATGTGGAAACAAATAAATTTACCCAATAAACCATTATCATTCCCCAGTCCATTTGGAAAACGTTTTGAGATGGAGTTCAGTAATATCAAATTGGTATTAAGAGCAGATGCATTCACAAAAATGATGCGAGCTTTGAAAATCATTTCCGCTTTAGTTTCGGCATCTATCACCTTTACACCGGAGGCTTTTCCAGTGACTTCGTCATAAATGATAGAATGCACCACAGAGAATGGGCGAATAGTCAAATTTCCTGTTTTATCGGCCCAAGGTAATGTAGAAGAAACGGAGCTAAAATACCCTCCGTAAGGGCAACCCCTCATACATAAATTACGTGCTTGGCACTTCCCACGTCCTTGCTCTAAATGTATTTCCTTAGGTTCACTTAATTGAGCCCAGCGACCTTGCACCAAATGTCTGTCTGGGTAATGTTCCTTAATTTTATCGCTAACATGTTGTTCTACACAATTGAATTCAAAGGGAGGCAAAAACTCACCATCTGGCATGGCTTCAATACCGTCTTTATGCCCACAAACGCCCACAAATTTCTCTACATGCGAATACCACGGAGCTATATCTTCATAGCCTATGGGCCATTCTATTCCATACCCATATTTATGCGGTGCTTTAAATTCGTTATCGCTCCATCGCTGGCATGCTCGCCCCCACGTTAAAGACTTCCCTCCTACCTGATAGCCTCTAATCCAATCAAAGGGTTTTTCTTGCACATAGGGATGATCTGCATCCTCAATAAAAAAATGAGCAGTATCTGCTCCAAAACCTGAGGCTTTTGTAATTAAGGGATTTTCATCTACAAAGGCTTTACTCATACCACCTCTATATTTAAAGCCCCAGGGTGCTTTGGTGGCGGTGGGGTAATCTTTCAAATGCTCCACATTTCGCCCTCTTTCCAGTACCAATGTCTTAAGTCCTTTCTCGCATAATTCCTTGGCAGCCCAGCCGCCAGAAATCCCAGAACCTATGACAATGGCATCATAAGAATCTTCTATATCTTTCATCAGTTGTTACAATAGGGTTAATACCACAATATAATGGCTTAAAATTCCATTCACCAGAAAGACGGGTTTCAAAAGCAATAATTAGCCAAAAAGGGTTGATTTATAAAAACTCAAAAACATACCCAATTTACCTAAGCGTATTCCAATTCCTAGCATTAATTCTCAAATAATATAGCTAAATAAATGAACAAAATACAGAGGCATGTGCTATGGCGGAGTGTAACATAAAATAGCCTATCTTAAATATGCAAAACAGCCCTGATTATAAACCATTGTTGATTTGACAAACTATGCTATCGTAAGGAGAATAGAAATTATTACAGCCTAATAAAATAACCAATCTGGTCTCCATTTTAACATCAACTCAAAAAACTGCCTAAATACATGTTTCCAAAAAGCACAGGAAACCCCATCTTTTCAGTTTGTTTTGTGGTTAAGGGGCAATGAAGATTATAAATAAAATCGAGCATATCATCTTCCCATTTTTTAGAAGCCTCAACCTTATTATGTTCAAACATCTCGAAATGGTGCGTTTAAATATTGCAATCTAAAACACTTATAATAAACCAAATTCACAACAAACCACTACTTTCAGAAGGTAAACCTATTGCTTTAAAAACGAGAACAACAGCCATTGTTATAAGTTTAAAGAACTAATCAAGACTACTTTCAAAGACCACAAGGCTCAACCAGAGCTTTAGTATGAATAAATATATTTCGGCCAAGCCGCAAGTTTTTCATAGCAAGCGTATCTAAAGAAAACTTACGAATCAATTAAAGAAAAACAATATGAAGTTCAATAAAATCCTGCTCTCCATCTTTGCCCCTCTAGTCTTTTTAATCATGGGCTCTACTGTATTTTTGGCTTGCTCAGAAAGCAAAACCTTGGTAGATCCAGATGTAGAGGTAGTAGATGAAGTATTTGATGATACCGCTTTTGACGCCACCGACTGGACGGACCAAACCCACAGTAAATCTGGTGACCCAGACTACGACATGGTTTTTAATGACAACGAAGTTCAACGTATCGATATCGTTATAACAAAAAACAGATGGAACAGCATGTTGACCGACATGACCAGTAAATATGGCTCTTTTGGAGGCTCTGGAGGTGGCGGCGGACCAGCAAACTCATCTATTGAGAATCCGATATTTGTACCTGCCGAAGTATTTTATAATGGCAAAGAATGGTATCGCGTTGGGGTTAGATTTAAAGGTAACTCTAGCCTACAGTCTACCTGGAGAAGTGGAAACCTGAAATTATCTTTCAAACTGGATTTTGATGAGTTTGAGGACGAATACCCACAAATTAACAATCAGCGTTTTAATGGATTCAAGAAATTGAGCCTTAAAAACAACTATAACGACAGCTCTTTTATGAGAGAGAAAGTAGCTGGCGATGTTTTCAGAAATGCCGGTTTGGCTGGAGCACATACGGCCTTCTATGCGGTTTATGTGGATAATGGTGATGGTCCTACCTACTTCGGTCTTTACACCATGGTGGAAGAAATAGGTGATACCGTGATAGATGACCAGTTTTCTTCTGATAAGGGAAATTTATATGAACCAGACGGAGACGCTGCCAGTTTTGCCAGCGGTTCTTATGACATCAGCGAATTAGCGAAAGAAAACAACGAGGACGAGGCTGACTTTACAGACATAAAAGCTCTTTACGACATTATAAACGACGGCTCAAGAACATCAAACGCCGCCGCTTGGAGAACGAAGCTAGAAAGTGTTTTTGATACAGACGTATTCCTGAAATATTTGGCGGTTAACACCACCATCCAAAACTGGGATACCTACGGCAGAATGACGCATAATTACTATTTATATAACAACCCTGACAATCATTTATTGACATGGATACCTTGGGATAATAACGAGGCTCTTCAAAACGGAAACCAACAAGGTTCTTTAAGTCTCAATTTTTCAAACCTTTCCACTAATCAGTGGCCTATTATAGGTTATCTATATCAGCAAGACGTTTACAAAGCTAAATATGATGCCTACTTGAAAGAGGTGATAAACGGAGCTTTTGAGCCAACGGCCATACAAAGTTTATATAGCCAGTATCAAACGCTCTTAGAACCATATGCCACTACGGAGCGTCAAGGTTATACCTTCTTAAGAAACTCCTCAGAATTCAGTACGGCGGTGAACACCTTAAAAACACATGTCCAAAGTAGAAAAACAGCAGTGGAAGCCTATTTAAAATAAGGTCTGCCTAAGTTCTATTTTTCATTCAAAGAATCCTGCCATTTTGGTGGGATTCTTCGTAGTTTAGCCCCCGAAAAAGACCAAATATTAAATAGTTACTTCCGGTAATCTTCATATTTATCCGACGGAATGTCTATAAAGAGCTATGGAACATAAGGTCTATTCGAATATTAAGGACGAATAAAAACCTATGAAAAAAATAGTACCCTATAAAAGCATTGATGAAGCGATTCTTTCGCTGGATAATGGAGGGCGTTTTTACAACATTTTAACCAGAGCGGAAGATGGCATCATATCTGAATCTGAACTCGGAAAAATAGCAGGGCTATTTAATGATAAGCAACAAATGATTCTGTTTTTGGAGATATCCATCTCAAAATTGGATGAAGAAAAAAGAAACACCATTCTTTCCAAACTAGAAGAAGGGCTGAAACAGACTTATTTAAAATACAAGCCCTTCCAATTACTACCCTCTGAAGCCCAATCGAAAGGAAGAATAGGCTCCAACTGCATTATAACTGGCGTCCCAAAACTAACCGAATCCAAAAGTGAATTTATTGGATTCATAATGGTTCCTGTTTCTACTGGAGAAGTAAGCACTTTTTCCATGATTCCATTAATAGATTTGTACGACGTGTATGAATTAAGAGACGAGGCCTCTGATGATAGCTTTCTTATTGCACATGCTAAAGGCGAGAACAGGCTTCCGAATAGAAAGATAAAAGTTGCTGGGGTATTGAAAGAATTAAAATCAGATGAAGAAGAAGTGGTGGCTTCTAAAAAATTCCTTGAAGCCGTTTACCATTTAGAAACTTATTGGTAATCCTAAGCAAGTTGGTCGCTGTATAATAAAATTTAAGAGCGTTTATGATGTACACAAAGTCATCTTATAAGCTTTATTTCATACTTAAATGGCTATTCCTTTTAATTTTAATACTATCTTGGCCGCATAATTATGTCATATAAATCAAGGTTAAGTCTTATTTGGCCTCTCATTCTTAAAACGATTTGATGAAGTATTTCACAGAATCCGACGAATTTACCGCTCTGACCATAACCTATTTTAAACAAACCTCTACCTAAAAAAAAACGATTTCTCCTCGCTTATGAAAGAAAAAAACAACTTTCACGAATTTGACAAAATAGACGAGGAACAGCTGCCTGTTCCAAAACACAAACTCCATGATTGGACACATTTTGCAGGATTATATGCTGCTGAACATGTAGCTGCCACAGAATTTGTCATAGGGGCCACGTTTGTAGCTTTAGGAGCCAAAACCATGGATATCATCTTGGGTTTGCTCATTGGTAATGTTTTGGCGGTATTAAGCTGGACATTGATTACTGCTCCTATAGCTGTAGATACACGTCTTAGCCTCTACACTTACCTCAATAAGATTGCGGGTAATTCCATGTCTAAGCTTTATAATTGGGCCAACGTCTTAATTTTTACCGTAATATCTGCCGCTATGGTGACGGTTTCTGCCACGGCTGTTCGCTTCGCTTTTGATATTCCTGCTCAGTTAAATTGGTATCCTACCAATGTATGGTTTGTACTCATCGTAATTCTGGTGGGTTTATTCGTAGTTGCAGTTGCTATTTATGGTTTTGATGCCGTTACTGAGTTTTCAGGTATATGTGCTCCATGGCTCTTCACTATGTTTGCCAGTGGTGCATTGGTCTTATTACCGGCTTTATCTTTAGATGTTTTAGGAAAAACACTTCCTGGCAGTTGGGCAGATTTATTGAGTATCGGCGACCAGTCTATATGGACAGGTGTAGATAGTCAAGGCGAACCTGGTATAGGATTAATGCAAGTTATTGGCTTTGGCTGGGCGGCCAATACCATTACCCATTTTGGATTGATAGATATGGCATTGCTACGTTATGCCAAAAAGAAATCCTACGGCTTAGCCACAAGCACAGGAATGATGTTTGGTCACTTTGTTGCTTGGATAGCCGCTGGAATTATGGGTGCTGGTGCCGCCGTAATTTTAGGAAAATCTATTTTAGAACTAGACCCAGGAGATGTCGCTTATTATGCTTTAGGTTGGTCTGGGTTCGTTATTGTGATTGTGGCAGGCTGGACCACCGCCATCACCAATCTTTATAGAGCAGGTTTGGCAGCACAGGCTATTTTTATCAATAGATCTAGAAGAACCACCACATTGGCGGTAGGTACAGCCATGGTCATCATTGGTTGTTTTCCATTTGTGTTTTCCCAAATTTTACCATTATTAACCTACGCAGGATTATTGGTAGTACCCGTTGGAGGTATCGTTTTTGCGGAGCATCAAATTTTCCCAAAAATTGGATATACCAGATATTGGTCTAAATATCAGGATTATACGAAAAGTATGCCAGCCATTGCCTCATGGATTCTAGGCCTCATCTTTGGCTTTGGTTTGAATATGCTGGACGTGATGTCTTTCTACTACCTGTTTATTCCTACTTGGATTTTTACCATCATCGTCTACACCCTATTGGCGGGTAAATATGGAGCCAAAGCAAAGTTTCCTGAAGCAGTAGCCGAGGAAAAAGCCTTCAATGAAAACGTGGACCTTTATCACCAAGATATGGCCAGTAATGAGCCTCATACGATAAAAGACAAGTCCGTTTTCTCAAAAGTGTTGAGCATAACTGCCTTAACGTCCTTGGCAGTCACTTTAGTTTTAGCAGGCAATGTGCTATTTGGAAGTCAAGACGAAAGTTTATACATCTCCAATCGTGAAATATTCTACTTCTATGGCTTTATATGCACCTTGGTTTACTTCATAACGGCATATTGGGCAATGAAAAGAGGTAAAATGACAACAGTTTAAATTTGTTTAGAAAGAAATAAAATGGTATTAAATCAAGAAAATCTCGCTAGTTTCTCATCTCAAATTTCTTGTCCTACTTATGACAGGAAAAAACTTAAAACAGGCATAGTTCATGTTGGTGTTGGTGGTTTTCACCGTTCTCACCAAGCCTATTATATCCATCAGTTATTGGAAAAACATAATACCCTAGATTGGGGTATTTGTGGCGTAGGTTTACGCGAAGGCGACAGAAACATAGCCCAAGTTCTTAAGAAGCAAGATTACCTGTATACGCTTATTGTGCAGCACCCTAGCGGTGAAGTCAACACGGAAGTCATAGGATCAATGAATGATTTTATTTTGGCTGTGGACACACCCAATTTGGTGATTGATAAGATGGCCCATGCCGACACTAAAATTGTTTCGCTGACCATTACAGAGGGGGGGTATAATTTTAACCCAAGTAATGGTGAATTCAATTTTGAAAACCCAGATATACAGCAGGAAATACAAAACCCAGATAAGCCTAAAACTATTTTTGGCTACCTAACTGCGGCATTGAAAAAACGAAAAGAAGCAGGACTGCCTGCTTTTACTGTTTTATCTTGTGATAATATTCAGCATAATGGAGATATGGCTGCCAAAATGCTATTGGCTTTCGCCCAAAAACAAGATGCTGAACTAGCAGCATGGATAGAAGAAAACGTAAGTTTTCCAAATACCATGGTAGACCGCATTACGCCAGTAACGACCTCCACAGAAATAAATTACCTAAAGGAAACTTATAATCTAGAAGATGAATGGCCTGTAGTATGTGAGCCGTTTATTCAATGGGTGGTGGAAGATAAATTTGCAAACGGAAGACCTCCGCTAGAAAAAGTAGGCGTTCAGTTTGTACCAGACGTGAGCCCGTATGAAACCATGAAGATTCGGCTTTTAAATGCTGGGCATTCAGTTTTAGGCATTACAGGAGCTATACATGGTCATGCTACCATTAACGCGTGTATGGAAGATGCGGCATTTGCAAAGTTTATGCGTCAATACATGGACCAAGAGGTTACTCCTGTTTTAGGCACGATAGAAGGAATGGATTTGGAAAAATACAAAGACAGCTTGGAAGAGCGTTTTGCCAATCCTAATATCAAAGACAGTGTAGGGCGAATCTGTTCCGAAAGTTCTGCCAAGCTTCCTAAGTTTTTGATTCCTACCCTTCAAGAAAATTTAGCAAGTGGAGGAAGCATTGATTTTGCCACCTTTGTTTTGGCGGCATGGTGTTATTATAGCGACAAAGGCATCAATGAAAAGAATGAGCCATTAGAAATTATTGATTTCTTTAAAGCGGAATTGCATCAAGCTGCAAGTAGCGGAGATGATGATAAACTAGCATTCTTGAAGCTTACAGAATTATTCGATAACCTTATTGACAACGAACGTTTTGTGAGCAAATACAAGGAGTACATTCGCAGCATTTATAAAGAAGGTGATATTAAGAAGTTGATAGAGGGCTTGGCTGCTTAGATGTTAGTTTTCTTTCTGCAATAGAAGAAATTTCATTGCCGAGAGGGCCGATGAGTCCCTCTGAATAGGATAGAAAAAATAATTCGTTTGGCCTTTTTTTATGGACACTTTGAAATCCTGCCCTTTTGGGTGGGATTTTTTTGTTGTATTGACCGAATAATAAATTTCCATATGATAGACACAAAAAAAAGACACTTTGCTTTAACTTGGTGAAAACTATCCAAATGACTCCTAATAATTATCCATCCAAATAACCTTCGCCATGAAAAGAAAAAAATATTTAATCTTAACGGTTTCAATGATCTTATTGTGCTCACTATTAGCTTGTGCCCCAGAAGGTCACTCGAATAAAGAATATGGCTTTTTCGGTGGTATACTTCATGGTTTATGCTTCCCTTTTGCCATACTGGGGAAGATATTTGGAAGAGATGTAGGAATCTATGCAGAAAACAACACTGGCTTCTTCTATTGGATAGGCTATGTAGTTGGACTAAGCGGCCTAGGCGGAGGAGCATCCGCTAGAAGATAGTATTAAGCGGTTTAATAATTCAGAGACGTTGGTTTGATGTTCAAAACTATATACTGCTCTGACAGGACCGGTGTGGTGATAAAAAGCCTCTGGCTTTAACAAAATGCTCCTTTCCCAAGCCGCTACGGCGACTCTAAATTCTATTAGAAAAGATTTTTATACTCGCCAAAACTATACGCATGAGCACATAATTGAGCCACTGAATTGATACCTATATCCATTTTTGCTAAAATGCGGTCAGGAACTTTTAATAGATTTTTTGTGCAAATACCTTATGATGTATACTTTATATTCGGAGTCAATCCAAAACAGCACATTGATAACTGTTCGAAGTTAGAATGTCTTTAATGGTTTCCGTAGAAATATTATTTCCCTCCACTCTCAAAATTCTATCGCAATCCTCTAAGTCAAAATTTATTTTGTATGTAGGAAAATACTCAGCCAGCTTAAGTAAAAGCATTTTTGCTTCTCTTTTTCGCTCCACATTTGTTTTAAATACTTCCACCATTTTAAGTAACAAATAATTTACTCCGTTTTCCCTTATATCGTCACATAAATTTCCATGTATGACCAGTGGCTAACGAGTCCATATTTTGGCCTTTCACCCATAATTTTCATCAATTTAAAGCCTCAAACCGTTTTATTTGAGCCGATTGTACCTGTTTCTACTTTTCCAGCCCGCTCATAACTCACTAGAATAACTCCCTTAGTGGTCACCACACTCTCCGTTAATTTAAATGCTGCTGGGATAGGCCCATCACCAAATATTTTTTTTCCTTTTCCGAGTGTTAACGGGTGAATTTTGAGCCTAAGTTCGTCTACCAGATCATTCTTAAATAACAGCTGGATAAGCTGGCTACTGCCCCAAACTTGAATGTCAGCACCTTCTGATTTTTTGAGTTTTTCAATATCCGCAAGACTGTTTATAAAAACCGTATTCTTCCAGTCCGACTTTTCCCTTGTTTGGGACATCACATATTTGGTACCCTCATTGATGCCTGGCCAAAAGTCTGCATTCGCTGGCCAAAAGTTTTCCCAAATCTCAAATGTTTTTCTACCCAAAAGATACGCCGCAGGTTGCCCTAACTCTTTTTCCACCACTTTACCATAAATTTCATCATCATAGGGAGCAACCCAACCGCCATATTCGAAACCGCCGGAAGTATCTTCCTCAGGTCCACCGCCTGCCTGTAATACGCCATCTAATGTTATCATGGATAAGACAATGATTTTTCTCATTTGTTAGTCGTTCTTGTGTAATTGAGTAAGCCGTTATTTCTGTGTAAGGTCGTCAAAAAGCATCTTCTAAAGGACGTTTGCTTTGCCGTCGGCTGAAAGTATTGTGTAACAAGGTTCCATTGCTTCGTCGCCACTACAATGGAGACCAACATTTCCTAGTATATGTTCTTCTTCTCGCACAATCCGCAGCCATAATTATAAGACCTTCATTTATAAGTGTGGCGTGTAAAATACTATCTTTCATTTTTACTGGGATCTTATCTGACCTAGAAGGTTCGCCAATAATTTGAAACGTGAGTTCACTGCTTCAACATTCCTTGTAAAATGTCATTTCTTGATGGCCGTTTCCTTTGAAGCTTAAGTAGGAATTGATGTTTATATTTAAATATTAATTGGCCTCCGTGTAAGCTTTAAAACTGTTCAGAATCGCTTGCCAACCACTCTTTTGCATCTCAATTGGGTTTTCACTTTCGGGGTCAAAAACAACAATTATTTCCGTTTGTTTATCTAAATCTTTGAATTCAACAGCTACTGTTCTACCTTCAAAAGAATAAGAAAAGCTTTCTCCCATTTTTATGTCATCGTAAATAGCTTTAAAATCAAAACCAAAACTTCCATCTTTAGCTTCCATTCTGGCGAGGTATGTTCCTCCTACTTTCATGTCGTTGCTTGCCATGGGACAGTGCCAGCTTGGGTCAGCAAAATTCCATTTTGTAATATGCTCAGGATTGGTGTAGTAATCCCAAACTTTATTTGTGGCTCCATTTATAGTCGCAGATACCGTTATTTTGTTCCTCATTTGAATGATTTCTTAGTTTAACGATACAAAGATGCGGTACTAAATTGAAAGTTAAGAATAGTGATAACGACAACTTAGGGGGTTGATTACGACAAACTTATTTTCTATGTCTGCTCCTGAAAAATGTATCCATTCTTGTTCCTGAATCCTGCGTGATACACGCCAACGTTGACCCGCAGTATTAGTTTACTACCATAAATCGGTTCTTAGCCCTGTCCTGGAAAAAAACCTTTCCAAGGTGTCATTGGTTGGCTTTTACAAGGAAGTAAAACTGAAATATGGGATCATACAGCGGAACAGAAAAGCTTATGATAAGTAGAAAATCACGAAGCCCGTTAAACCTATACAGAGAAATTCAGTCTGAGCAAGGAATCAATTTCCTTTAAATGCTATTTCGATATATCCTTTCCGCTCTATTTTCGGCAATTTTCTTATTAAAATGCAAAAAAGATGCTCCTACAGCCACTACAGAGCATATAACTTCAAGACCCAATATCTTACTGCTCATAGCAGACGATATGGGAAAAGATGCCTCTTTCGGTTTTTCTGAAGGCAGTATTAAACCGAACACGCCGAATTTGAATAACTTAAAAAACGCAGGCCTAAGCTTTAGTAATTTGTGGGTAAACCCCACCTGCTCCCCTACAAGGGCATCTTTACTAACTGGCAAATATGGCTACCGCACAGGCGTAAAATGGGCGGGCGACCTCCTTTCCGAGTCTGAAACGGTTTTACAAAACTATATCAATGAACAAACCAATAATGCCTATGCCACAGCAGTGGTGGGCAAATGGCATTTGTCAGGAAACAGCCCAAACATCAACCCAGAGTCATTTGGTATAGATTACTTCTCAGGAATAGCCAGCGGTACAGTTCCAGATTACTATAACTGGACCCTCAGTGAAGATGGCTCTTCTTCTACTCAAACGGAATATTCTACAGCATACCTCACAGATTTGGGTATTGACTGGATAGGGCAACAAGAAAAACCATGGTTTATGTGGATGGCCTATAATGCTCCGCATATTCCTTTTCATACCCCTCCTAGCCATATGCATTCACAAGGAACGCTGCCAGAATTCAAGAACGGCATGGATGGCACGCCTTATTATATGGCAGCTATAGAAGCAATGGATTTCCAAATAGGTAGACTGATAGCGGCTATTCCGCCAGAGGAGCTAGATAACACCATCATCATTTTTCTTGGCGACAATGGAACCCCGAATCAAGTCGCTCAATTTCCCTATTCCACTCGGACAGCGAAGGGTACCTTATATCAAGGGGGTATTAATACACCCATGTATATTAGCGGAAGTGGTGTTAGCCGAACAGGCATGGACGATAACCTCATTTGTGGCACCGACCTCTTTGCCACCATTGCAAATTTGGCAGGAACGGAAGTCACAGAAATAAACGACAGCAAAAGCTTCGCTTCTTTATTGTCTTCCTCTAGCACCATCCGAAACTTTCAATATTCTGAAATGAATGATGGAAGAACGGATGGCTGGGCTATTCGCAACAAAACCTATAAACTCATCACAAACGCCAACGGAAATCAAGAAATGTATGATCTCATGAGCGACCCATACGAAACCATGGACTTATTATCAGGAACACCGAATAGCACACATTTAGCTGCAAAAACAGCTTTAGAAAATGAATTGCGACAAATAAGGAAGTAACGTCTCACGAAAAAAACGGTCACTTGCTTTAAACCTAAGCCCAGAATTAACGTCTTATTAACCTATTTAAAAATCTCTTTGAAAATGAAATTCAATAAAAGTTACCGCTATCTAGCCATACTCTCTTTTTTCACCTTTATGAACTGCAGTAAAGATGAGGACATCACTACGCCTTCAAACCCAGATTCCAGTTCAGATGTTCCTGCGGTATATTCTAAAATTTATGGGGCTACCAGCGTTACTAGTGACGGCACTTATATAACGATTAAAACAAGCGGCACGCCAGACCATAAAAGTGTTTATTACCCGAGCTCTAGTGCTTTATTCGAAAACTTTAGCGGCACCACATTTGAAGGATATACTTTCAAGAAAAACCCAAATACCATTGCTACGTTTGATTATTCTTTTAAAATCCCAATAAAGCCTGTCGTAGCCACCAATCATGCTGCCACACCATTAGGAGCCATTGGTGTTTCGCTAAACGGCGTTCCTTTTTTTAATCAATATGCTGGCCCAAATCAACCGCTTACAGATGAATTTCAAAGTTTTGATAAATATTGGGGGCACCCTACCGCTAACGGAACCTTTCATTATCATATAGAACCGCTTTACTTAACCACCGTAACCGCAAGCAAATCTGCCTTACTTGGTTTTCTATTAGACGGATTCCCAGTTTACGGACCAGAAGAAAACGGTTCTGCAGTGACTGGTTTAGACCAATTTCATGGTCATGCTCATGCAACGACAGATTATCCTGATGGCATTTATCATTATCATGTAACCAACTCTGCTCCATACATCAATGGAAATGGATTTTATGGAAAGCCAGGAACTGTGACGCAATAATGAGATACTATTATTTAAGTGCCGTAGTGCTATTGCTTTATGCTTGTAAAACAGAAATTCCGGATTCCTATATTCTGAAATCTAGGGTTACTAATGCGGACAATTTCCTTTATCTGAATGACAAAAAATACACGGGCTACGTCTACGAATTACATCCAACAACTGGCGATACGTTTCTTTTGGAAGGTTATCTAAATGGTTTGAAAGAGGGCACTGCAAAGAAATGGTATGACGATAAAAGTTTAATGGAAGTCCGTCATTACGCTAAAGGTGCAAAAAATGGACAGCAAGTAGCCTTTTTTGAAAATGGCAATAAACGTTTTGAATATACCGCCAAAAATGACGCCTATGAGGGTGAAATGAAGGAATGGAATAATGCGGGACTGCTCATTCATTTGGCTCATTATACCAAGGGACAAGAGGAAGGCACGCAAAAACTATGGTATGATAACGGAAAAATCAGGGCCAATTATGTAATTATGGACGGTAAGAGATTTGGATTATTAGGAACAAAAAATTGTGTCAATGTATCGGATAGCATTTTTATTAGTAAGTAGTATTTGGCTTTTAAGCTGTCATGAAAAAGAGACAGAAGGCTTAGCCTTGCCGTATTATAACGACCCTACTTTTACGCCAGTTTTTGTAAATGAAACTTCAGATGTGTCAGCGGAAATAACACATACCATCGGTGATTTTGAGTTCTTAAATCAGGACAGTGTTTTGATTGACCAAAGTATCATTCAAGATAAAATTCATGTGGCCAATTTCATCTTTACCTCCTGTGGCAGCATCTGCCCTACCATGACAGAGCACATGAAAATGGTGAGTGATGAGTTTAAAGATATTGTGCTTTTATCGTATTCGGTAACGCCTTGGATAGACACGCCAAGTGTTTTAAAAGCCTACAAGAAAAGCCACGAAATAGAAAACGAAAACTGGCAATTTCTTACGGGTTCAAAAGCTGACATTTACGATTTAGCCAGAAAATCCTATTATGCCGAAGAGGATATTGGCTTTAGCAAAGACAGCACAGACTTTTTACACACGGAGCACTTTATTCTGGTAGACAAAAGCAAAAGGATTCGTGGTATATATAATGGCACTTTGGCTTTTGAGATGGAGCAGCTGATTGAGGATATTAAAACGTTACAGCTGGAAACATCGGCAAAAATAGATTAATGAGCTTTAGAGAGCGTCTGCCAAAGCAATACCTTGGTCTAGAAATCATTTGACTGTAAGCTTTTACTCAAATTTTGACATTTATGCATATTAGCTACAATAAGCATAGATTTGGATACAAATGTATTTCCGATGCTACGGACATTTGTAGAAACAAAATTTAAACGAAATGTCAAATAAAAAAATAGCCTTGCTTACGGGTGGTAGCCGTGGTTTAGGCAGAGATATGGCCCTAAATCTTTCTAAAAAAGGAATTGATGTCATAATCACCTACCATACCAATGAGTCTGCAGCAAATGAGGTACTAAGCGAAATAGAGCAAAATGGTCAAAAAGCAAAAGCTTTCCAATTAGACACTAGCAATGTCGGCCAATTTGATGCATTCTTCACAAACCTTTCGGCATACCTGACAAGCACATATGGCAGACCAAATTTCGATTTCCTTATCAATAATGCAGGAACTGGCGTTTACAAACCCTTTATGGAAACTACCGAAGAGCAGTTTGACAGCATGGTCAATATTCATTTTAAAGGCGTATATTTTTTTACTCAAAAAGCGGTACCGCTATTAAATGATGGTGCCCGCATTGTCAATATCTCTTCAGGCTTAACCCGGTTTTCTTTTCCTAATTCGTCGGCTTACGCATCGGCCAAAGGTGCGATTGAAGTTTTTTCACGATATTTAGCCAAAGAACTTGGTCATAGAAAAATAAGCTGCAACGTTGTAGCTCCTGGAGCCGTTGGTACAGATTTTGGTGATGGCGAAAACAAAAACAACGAGCAGAAAATAAAGGCCGTAGCCGGTTTTACAGCCCTAGGCAGAATGGGCGAACCAGAAGACATAGGTGGCATAGTCGCTTTTTTATGCACGGATGAGGCCCGATGGATTAACGGGCAACGCATAGAGGCTTCTGGTGGCATAATGTTATAAAGATGCAGAACAAGCTTAGAAAAATTGAAACCATTAGCGACTTCCATAAAATACGGGGGCTTGGTAGTCCCTTGCATCCCTTGGTAAGTTTGATAGATTATGGTCTTGCAAAACTACTGCCTGAGTATATAGGAGAAACTTGGCATTTTAATTTTTACTCTATCGGACTAAAAAGGAATGTAGGGGTACTTCGCTACGGTCAGCAGAAATATGATTTCAGTGAAGGCATTCTTTCTTTTATAGCCCCCGGGCAGCTGCTGAGCATAGAACCTCACCCAAATGCCGACCTGAAACCATCAGGTTGGCTGCTGCTTATTCATCCTGATTTTATCTGGAATTCTAGTTTGGCAAAGAGCATTAAAAACCATAATTTCTTTAACTATGCCATAAATGAGGCTCTTTTTATGTCTAAAAAAGAGGAGCAGCTTATAGAAGGTATTTTACAAAACATAGGTCAAGAAATAGAAGGAAATATAGACCACTTTAGTCAAAACATC
The DNA here is from genome assembly GCF_055134445.1 of Arcticibacterium sp. Classification (NCBI taxonomy): domain Bacteria; kingdom Pseudomonadati; phylum Bacteroidota; class Cytophagia; order Cytophagales; family Leadbetterellaceae; genus Arcticibacterium; species Arcticibacterium sp. The sequence continues at coordinate 6,433 of NZ_JBSRVI010000148.1, read as the reverse complement.
ATTATAGCCCAAATAGAGCTTTTACTGAGTTATTCGGAACGGTTTTATCAAAGGCAGTTTATCACCCGAAAAAAGAGTAACCATGAAGTTTTGGAACGCCTAGAAACACTCCTAAATGATTTTTTCAATGACGAAAACCAAGGACTGCCAACAGTACAATATGTGGCTGAACAGCTAAATTTATCACCCAATTATTTGAGTAATTTGCTCAAGTCTTTGACAGGACAAAACACCCAACAGCACATTCACGAAAAGCTGATTGAGAAAGCCAAAGAACAATTAGCGACCACTAATTTATCTGTAAGTGAAATTGCTTACCAGTTGGGTTTTGAGCATTCTCAATCTTTCAGTAAGCTCTTTAAATCAAAGACTAACTACGCTCCGCTTAAATTCCGTCAAACGTTTAACTGAGAAAGACACGGTTGCACAAACTGGGTTTTGATTTTCAAAAAACATTGCATTCCCTTATCTAAACTCATCCTGCCCATATTGGGTGGGAGTTGTTGTTGGAACGACCGAATAATCAAAAACTTAGATTTGCTTTTACCTTCTTCATAGAAAAAATAAAATGTATTCCGACATACCCCAGCCAGTGCAACCCGTCTTATTCATGGTATCTCAGTAAAGATTTTGACTCCATTGTCTTTCCACCTGCCTGTCCTCCTATCGGAGGAATAATCGGCAGACAGGGACGGGCTTGGGCAGCCCCGACTCCTTTTTGTTTAGGCAAAAACCCGAGACGTCGGACCGAAGTAAAAACCACTAACCAAAATAAACTCACACATTCAAAATTTCATTAACACTTTCCATGGTTAGATTAATATCATGATAAAATTTTGACAGTGTTTTAAACAGTATTTTGGCAATAAGGATTGTGTTCAATTCTATGATACCCTAGCGGGGTATAAGGTGAATAGAGATGGGTGCAACCCGTCTTGTTTAAGGTTTCTCAGTAAAGCATTTGGCGGAACTTTTGGCCTCTAAAAGCCAAAATTGTGACAAATAATTTAAGGGTTGAATTGCAGTCTATGAACCAGTGATGACTTTTAATTTTCAAATGGAACTTTCCTTAGTATAAAAATGAGTTACATCGACTCATCCTGCCCATTTTGGGTGGGATTTTTGGTGTAAGCCATCCCCAAAATGACCACTCAATAAAGGATGATCTAGTTGATAGTAATTACTGCTTTTATTGGATGTAATATTGTATTAATATACGACACGTATATCTTACCCAAAACAATTAGCCAAACCTGTGAAAACGAACAAATTTCTACTCTTGCTAACAAGCATTTCTTTTTTTATCATTTCCTGCTCCAATGAACAACAAACCGCAAGTGAAGAACCTGCCGAAATAGCTTCAAAACCTGAAGATGCTGTAAAACACGGGCTCTATCTGGTAACCATTATGGGCTGTAATGATTGCCATTCGCCTAAACAAATGGGACCGAACGGACCTGAAATTATTCCTGAATTAATGTTATCTGGCTATCCTGCGGAAAGGCCCGTTGTGAAGTTTACAGACCCTATGATTAAAGCTGGCTTTGCTATGCTATATCCTGACCTAACAGCAGCAGCTGGCCCTTGGGGTGTTTCATTTGCGGGTAATTTAACACCAGATGAAACAGGACTTGGAAACTGGACAGAAGCTCAATTCAAAAAAGCGATAACGGAAGGTAAATTTAAAGGATTAGATAGCGAAAGAATGCTATTGCCAACCATGCCTTGGTTTAACTACACCAGTTTGACAGATGAAGATGTATCTCACATTTTTGCCTACTTAAAGTCTATAAAACCTGTCAAAAACAGTGTGCCGGCTCCTATTACGCCAGATAATATGTAAACTAGCAAGTTTCAGAACCTTAATCTTAGCAATTAATCCTGCCCATTTGGGTGGGATTTTTTGTGTGGAATAACCGAATAATCAATAAATGAGATTTTGGGTGGTTTTATGTTTTCTAAGCTGGTAGTTTTATTTTTTTATAACTTAGAGCTTAAAAGTAACCTTAAAACCTATGCTATATCTAGAGTTATGAGCAAGAAAAATGGTAAAATAGAAGTAGTAGGTTTAAATGTTGGATTTACTACAATTCAAGACAAGGAATTTATCTGCATAACAGATATTGCAAAATATAAAAATCCAGAAGCTCCAGCTGACATCATTAAAAACTGGCTTCGAAATAAGAATACCATTGAATTATTAGGACTTTGGGGAAAAATAAATAATCCAGATTTCAAACTGGTCGAATTCGACCAGTTTAAAAATGAAGCAGGTTTTAATCACTTTGTGCTTTCTCCTAAAAAATGGATTACGACGACCAACGCTATCGGAATAACCTCAAAAGCAGGAAGGTATGGCGGAACCTTTGAACATTTAGACATTGCCTTAGAGTTCGCGTCTTGGGTTTCTGTAGAATTTAAGTTTTATCTGATAAAGGAGTTTCAAAGGCTTAAAGAAAAAGAAACTAAAACTCTAGACTGGGATGTAAAACGAAGCTTAACTAAGTTAAATTACCGCATCCATACTGATGCTATTAAACAAAATTTAATACCAAATAGTCTTAATAATAGTCAAACCGCAATGGTATATGCTACAGAGGCAGATGTACTCAATATGGCACTCTATGGCAAAACAGCCAAACAGTGGAGAGAAGAAAACCCTTCCGAAACTGGAAATATGAGAGATTACAGTAATGTCACTCAACTCGTATGTTAGCCAATCTAGAAAACCTAAATGCGGTATTTATAAATGATAATTTGCCACAAAGCCAAAGGCTTGTAAAACTAAACCAAATAGCCATTTCTCAAATGAAAATACTCACAGCAGAAAATACCATTAAAACAAGTGAAGCGTTGCCAGAAAAAAGCTAACTGTAGGTTATTAAACACTTGGTGTTCAACGTCAGATAATCTTTTTTTTCACACCACCCCTTAGACAGGATTTTTCACGCTTTGACCGAAGGCTACATACTGTCCCCTTGCGGAGTCTCCGAGAGGGACTCCGCATTTCTATAGTAAAAGCATTTGCTCAATTCCATTAATTAAACGCAGACCATTCGCGAATGAAAATCACTCATTCCAAAGAGTTAAATAGCTTAATTATAGCAAGCCAGAATCCCTAACGACTTGTCCTCCTATCGGCGGGTTAATCGGCAGATAGGGAGACTCTGGCTAAAGGGAAAGTCTAGGTTTTCTTTAGACTTAGGCCTTAAAAAGGCAATTCAAGACGGTAAAGGCGAGCTTTTTTGTAATGCAAGCGATTTGTTAAACACCATGATTATCAAAAAAGAAATACAAGGTGAAGGCTTTACCTATACCAGCGACGACTATTACGAAACACAGGTAATTAGAGTAGGCTATAGTTATAAGTTTTGATAAAACGCTGAGCCGCTAGCATATTTCATTCTAATTAATCCTGCCCATTGGGGGTGGGATTTTTTGTGTGGTGTGACCGAATAATCAATAAATGAGATTTTGGGTGGTTTTTGTTTTGGAAGGAGGTAATTTTAGTGGTATTAGGAAATATGTAAACGTTTATTTTAAGCGTACCAATAAACCACATATAAGAAGAAATTAATTTTTATACATGACCCCTTTTATTGAAAATATAAGTTTAAAAGAATTAACTTCTTCAGAAAAACTAAGTGTGCGTTCTACAAATCTTTGTGAGGATAATGGCCTAACAAATTTAGATGCAATCCTTAATTTCTTTTGGAAAAAAAATGGTTTTTTAAGTTTAAAGAATTGCGGAGAGAAGTCTAACAATGAATTAATTAGAGTATGTCGAAAGTTTGAAACTAACGGTTCAAAAGCATTCAGAAAGAAAACTGACAACCCAATAGAAAAAGTTATTGAATCATTAACCGTTAGACAAAAGAAAATCCTTAACAATTTAATCGCATCGGCAGCATTTAACCTATCAGTTAGAAGCCTTAACGCAATTGAAAGAATATCTGAATCAAGCTTAACGATTCGTGGATTGAAAAGTATTCTACTCAACGCAAATTACGACCTTAGACAAATTAGGAACATTGGGGACAAAACGGTAAAGGAATTACGCATATTCTTTAACGAAATCAGAGAGCAAATAGAAATCATAAAGCTTTTTGAAAATGACGAAGAATTAACAGTTGAGCTTTTCAATACTGTTCTATGCAGAATTTTTTCTTTAAATACTAACGATATAATCAAAATTTGGAATAAATATGACTCTGTCAATGGATTACCATTATTCAAAACACTAGATACTTTAATCTCAAATGGGTTTATTTATAAAGACAGAGAACTTGAGATATTTAAAAGGGGATTTAATTATTGGTCCAATTCTCAGACAGAAAGTATTGAACAAATAGCCTCTAATTTTGACATAACAAGAGAAAGAACTCGTCAGATTAGGAAACAAATGCTTCTAGAGTTTGAAAAACAATTTTCTTTTATAAAACTACTTGAATTTGATGCATTGAACTTATATGGTATTGATGTAGACGCAGATATAATATCTGTGAATGACAACTTAATCGAAGAAATTACACAAAAAGAATTTGTTAGATACAATGAAGTGTTTGTTATTAAAATTCTTTCTATTCTTCTAAAGCGAACTCACAAATTAATCGGCAATATTGAAAGTGTAGCTTTCAATAAATTAAAATACAAAGGAGCAGGCTCTAGGTGGAACTCACTTTATTTGATTAAAAGTGAAATTGAAGAATCTTTTGATTTTGAATCTCTTGTAATAGATATAAGGAAAAGACTTTCAGAAAGAATTGAAGAGGATTATTCATTTCATTTTGAAACATATTTAACTGCATTTCAGACGGACGGAGTTGAAATAGATTATTTTGTGATTACACAAATAACAGAGCATATTATTTTCAATGAATTCGAAATAAGTATTGATACATTTGACCAGATAACCTTCAGAAGGAATACAAAAAGGCAGGTAATTGAATATGTCTACGATATTTTAAAAGAAAAAAATGAACCATTAGATATTTACCATATTTATGAAACACTTATTTCGAAATATCCCAATGTGACAAAAAGTGCAGAAGCATTAAGGGGTAGCTGTCAAGGAGATAACAATCTCATATTTTTTGGAAGAAGTAGCACTTACGGTTTGCGTCGATGGGAAGACAATGAAACGATAAAAGGTGGTACAATTAGAAGTATCACCGAAGAATATCTCAATGATTTTGATGTGCCAAAACACATATTTGAAATAACTGAACACGTTAATAAATTTAGAGATACTAATGCTAAAAGCATAATCACTAATCTCAAATTAGATGAATCTTCAATATTTGTGTTTTTTAATCAATCATTTGTTGGATTGAAAAGTAAAAAATACGAACAAGAATATTATGATTTACCAAAATTCTTTGGTAAAAGTATTATGTGGTATATAAGAAAACATAATGAGATAACACAAGATAAATTGATTGAATTTATTCAATCAAAAATTAAATTGAATAGAAATGCAATAGTTCTTATTATAAAACAACTAGAGCAAGATAAGTACTTAAAAATTGATAATTTCAAAATCACCCAATATGATAGAAATTGAAAAAATAAAAGAAATGCAAATAGAGGAGCTAAATTCAATCTGCGAAAAAAACGGAGTTGATTTTAAGTCTATGGAAAAATTAGTTCAGTCTGAACGATTAAAAAAGCTGCAAAAGCGAAATCATTATATCCATCAAACTATTGATTCAGAAATTGAAAAAGCATTAGGAAATGAGAATAAGTAAGATAATTTTAGACAATTTCCGCCAGTACCACGGTACTATTGAGATTGATTTGCAGACACAAGGAAAACAAAACATTGTGTTAATAGGTGGTAAAAATGGTTTCGGTAAAACAAACTTTCTTATTTCCATTGTTTGGTGTCTCTATGGTGAGAAAATTACACAGATAGATGAAAGTTTTAAACGTGAAGTTCAAAAAGAGACAAACTATCAAAAGTTTATTAAACAATCATTGAATTGGACTTCAAAAGATGAAAACAACTCTGAATTTTCAGTCGAAATCCAATTTGAAGAAATTGATTACCCTGCTAGCTTAAAGGTTTCGGATAATAAGATTTTCATAAGAAGAGTATTTAATACTCAGAGAATTGAAGAAAAGGTATTAATTCTTAACTCTCAGGGTGAAGAATTATTTAAAGAACCTGAAGATAAAGTAAGCTTTATCAATGATTATCTGATTCCATTAGAAGCTGCAAAATTCGTATTTTTTGATGCTGAAAAAATTGCTTCATGGGCTGAACTTTCAACAAAAGATGAAGGAAATGTTTTAAATGATGCATTAGGTAAATTACTTGGTCTTGATTTATATGAAAATTTGAAAGAAGACATATCAGTTTATAGCAATGATTTAAAAAAGGAGGGAGCAGATACTAATATTAAAGAACAAATAATAAACACTGAAAAAGCAA
>NZ_JBSRVI010000147.1:0-16857 GCF_055134445.1 Arcticibacterium sp. | reverse complement strand
TGGGAAAGAGACTTCCAATGATACGGATTATCTGACAGATGTGCTTTCAAATGATGCCGTCAGGTTTGTGAATGACGCCTCTAAAAAGGATGAACCATTCTTTTTGTACTTGGCCTATAATGCACCTCATGCTCCTATGGAAGCTATTGAGGAAGATCTAGCGGAGTTTTCTGATATTAAAGACCATAAAAGAAGAACCTATGCCGCCATGGTGTATGGATTAGATAGGGGAGTTGGAAAACTGGTGGAAGAATTAAAAAGAACCCATCAATACAACAACACCCTCATTGTGTTTTTAAGTGATAATGGCGGAGACACCTCTCATGGAGCTTCTAATTTGCCATTGACAGGTAGAAAAGGAGATACCAATGAGGGAGGCTTTAGAGTTCCCATGTTTTTTCACTGGCCAAATGGTATCAAAAGTAACGTAGTCTACGAACACCCCGTTTCGGCATTGGATCTGTATCCTACGTTCGCTGCATTGGCTAAAGCTAAGATACCAGAGGGTAAAGTATTGAACGGAAAGGATGTTTTGAAAAGTATTAATAGCAACAAAAGTGCTCGTAAAGATGAAATGATTTTTGCGATGCGTCACCGTTCAGGATATAGCGATGTCGGCGTAAGGAAAGATAATTGGAAAGCTTTAAAAACTGGAAACGATGAATGGAAACTCTTTGACCTAAAGCATGATATTTCGGAACAAAAGGATTTGAGTATCCAGCATCCTGAATTATTAAAAGAAATGGTTCAGAGTGCTCAAAACTGGAGTAAGACACATACAGCACCTCGTTGGTTTGACCCACAAGAGCTGCGTCAAATATGGGAAGAAAAGGAAATGGGCAAATTTCAAGAAACCTTTGTCTTGAAAGATTTAAGGTAATATAAGATAATCTAAAGTCAATTGACGCGAAGCCCTTCGGCTCAATTAGAACTTACTTTGTTATAAAATAAATTCAAGATAATAGCTCTATTAAATGCCTGGAGTCAGGTTTTAGTAAACTTTAAAAGTCACCCATTGAAAATGAAAAAAATAATTTTGCTTTTCGCAAGTATGTTTTCACTGCAAGCAGCAATAGCCCAAAACGCAGGGATTATCAATAATACAGCCAGCCCCAATGTTAAACTTAAAAGTATTGACATTGGCGATTGCCAGTGGACCGAAGGTTTCTGGGCAGACAAATTCAAGTTGGCTGAAACGGTCATGGTGCCTTATATGGGTGAGGTATTAAAAGGCGATATTGGACATGGGCTTAATAACTTTAAAATAGCTGCCGGTTTAAAAGAAGGTAAGCATGAGGGTTTTGCTTGGCACGACGGCGACTTCTACAAATGGATGGAAGCGATGAGTTATGTGTATGCTCAAAACAAGGATCCAAAAATTCAGAAAGAATTGGACGAGATTATAGCCATTATTGCTAAAGCCCAAATGGCGGATGGTTATCTTCAAACTCAGATTCAGCTTAACCCAAATGTTGATAGATTTGAAAATAGAAGATACCATGAAATGTATAACAGTGGTCATTTATATACCAGTGCATGTATTCATAACCGTGTAACGGGTCAAACCAACTTTCTGGATATTGCTATAAAGCATGCTGATAATCTATATTCGGTATTTATGCCAGAAAGTCGCAATTATGGCCGATTCGGTTTTAATCAGACTCAGATAATGGGCTTAGTGGAACTATACAGAACCACCAAAGACCAGCGATATTTAAAACTTGCCGAGAAGTTTATCAATAACAGAGGAAAATACGGAATCGATGAAAATGCGGCTACCAAGGGTTATCCGGTAGGGGATATGGTTCAAGAAAGAACGCCGCTGCGTGAATCTACAGAAGCGGTAGGGCATGCCGTACTGGCACTTTATTATTACGCGGGTGCTGCAGATGTGGCCGCAGAAACGGGAGAAGTGGCATTACTATACGCTCTAGATAGGCTTTGGGATAATGTTACCAATAAGAAAATGTATGTTACTGGAGCAGTAGGTCAAACACATTATGGGGCGTCTACCAATAGAGATAAAATAGAAGAGGGATTTATAGACGAATACATGATGCCTAATATGACAGCCTATAACGAGACCTGTGCCAATATCTGTAACTCCATGTTTAACTACCGCATGTTGGGCTTAAAAGGAGAGTCAAAGCACGCCGATGTGATGGAGTTGGTACTTTTTAACAGTGCTTTATCTGGGATAAGTGTCACAGGCAAGGAATACTATTATGCCAATCCTTTAAGAAAGATAGAAGGCTCTAGAGATTATTCCAAAATGAATACAGAGTATGCAGAGCGTCAGTCGTATTTGGAGTGTTTTTGCTGTCCACCTAACTTGGTTCGTACCATTGTGCAAGTGTCAGGATGGGCTTATAGTTTGTCAAAAAACGGTATAAGTGTTAACCTATATGGTGGTAACAAATTAAAAACAAAATTATTGGATGGTTCTGCGTTCGAGATGACCCAAGAAACGGATTACCCTTGGAAAGGTGCCGTAAAAATGACTATCCAGGCCTGTAAAGAAGCACCTTTCGATATGCTAGTAAGAATTCCAGACTGGGCAACGGGTTCTAACATTAAAATCAACGGGAAAGATGCGAGTATTAAAACGGTGGCAGGAACTTATACGACCATAAACCGCAAATGGAAAAAAGGAGATGTAATTCAGCTGGATATGCCCATGGAAACGAGTTTGGTGCAGGGGAATGATAGAATAGAGGAAGTTAGAAACCAAGTAGCAGTAAAACGTGGCCCTGTGGTTTATTGTATGGAGTCTCCTGACTTGCCAGAAAATGTAAAAATAGTTGACGTTTATATGAATGGTGACGCTGAGTTTAAACCTGACTACCAATCAGACTTCCTAGGTGGTCTTACTACTTTGAAAACCGAAGTCATGCTAAGAACAGATAAAAGGGAAGGGATGTATACCAAGGTTTCAAAGCCTGTTTTTGAGCCTTTCAAAACGCAAATGGTTCCTTACTATGCATGGAGCAATAGGGGGCAGGCAGAGATGTCGGTATTCTTGCCCGTGATTTGGAAATAGGAGTTTAAATAAACAGACCTTAAACGAATTCTTTATAATAAAAAATAAGCCCAACATGAAAAAAGTAAATATGCTCATATTGGGCTTATTGATATTTACATCGCAGCTGTTTGCACAAAAGCAGCCAAATATTCTATTTATTGCAGTGGACGACCTCCGTCCAGAATTAGGCTGTTATGGTTCTCCAATAGCCAAGACACCTAATTTCGACCGATTGGCTGCCCAGTCTTTGCTCTTTAATAGAGCATATTGTCAGCAGGCCATTTGTAGCCCGTCTAGAGCTAGTATGATGACAGGTGCAAAACCAGAGTCTATCAATGTCATAGAAAACTTCTCTTATTTTAGAGATATTAATCCAGACATTATCACCTTGCCACAGCAGTTAAGGGCTCATGGTTATGAAACCGTCTTTTCTGGAAAGATATTCCATCCAGGTTATACTGATGACGAAAAATCGTGGAGCAGAAAAGAAGCTAACGTAAAGTTTGATGCTTCGTTACCTATGCTTATAGGTGGTTATGCTTCACCAGAAAATCAGGCTATTTTTATAAATAATAAAAAGGCCATAGAGGCGAGTAACAGTGAAGACGGTAAATATGGCTTGGGACGTGGCCCTGCCTTTGAAAGTTATGATGTTCCAGACCTCACTTATCCAGACGGTCAAAATACCGAAATAGCGATTGCCACTTTAAAAGAGTTGGTTCAAAATCCAGAGAAACCATTTTTTTTAGGCCTAGGCTTTAAACTCCCACACCTGGATTGGATTGCCCCTAAGAAATATTGGGATTTATATCAAAGAGCGGAAATTCCGCTGGCAGAATATGATTATCCGCCCAAAGACGGTGCTGCGGTAGGTCTGCATGCTTCGTTTGAACTAAGAGCTCGCTCTGGGATACCAAAGTATGACAAAATAGATACGGAGCTGGCACTAACTTTAAAGCATGCGTATCTGGCTAGCGTTAGTTATGTGGATGCCCAGTTAGGACGTATGCTGGATGCCTTAGAGGCTTCCGGGCAAAAAGACAATACCATAATAATATTATGGAGCGACCATGGCTGGCATCTGGGCGACATGGGCGTGTGGGGTAAAGCCACCAATTATGAAATAGGAACCAGAGTTCCTCTCATGATTTCCACGCCACAAATGCCCAAAAATGTAAGAGGGCAAAAGACAGATGCCATTGTAGAGCTTTTAGATATATTTCCAACGCTTTGCGATTTAACCCATACTTCCAAACCGTCCCATTTGGAAGGAAAGAGTTTAGTGCCCCTGTTAGAAAATGCGAATACCAAGTGGAAAGAGTCGGCATTTAGTCAGTTTCCCAGTCCTGCTTTAAGAGAATGGGCCGCCAATCCGCTATCTGAAGGTATGCGAAAGACCTATTTTGGGGCTTTAATGGCGGATTTAGAAGTAAAGATTGAAGAACAGGAAAAGGAGAAATGGGATAGAGACTTATTTGAAAACCACTTAATGGGTTATGCCATCCGCACAGACCGTTATCGTTTTATAGCTTGGAAAGATAGAAGGAACCCAGACTCTGAGCCCGTATTCCTTGAACTTTATGACCATAAATATGACTCAAAGGAAACGGTAAACATTGCTTTACAAAGAAAAGGGGTCTGTAAAAAGCTGCTGTCGCAAATAAAAGAGGAGTACAAATGACCTTTTTACTATAAGCTCAATCACAAATCATAGCTGTATTATTTGCTTATATACTATATATAGGAGAAGGATACAGCTATATATTTTATGCTCTTTAAAAGAGGTAAGCATATTTGAGTAATTTGGACAAAAAAGGATATTGCAATTACATTTACTGTTTTTGGCAATATTAAAATACATTTTTCTTCTTGAATAAATTTCTGGTGCGTGCCAAACGGCTGCGTTTTTTGGGTCAAATATTTAAAATGGCCACAATTTTTTCTACTCCCCTTAATTTTTTTTGAAGTTTTCTAAGTGCCTTAGCGGTGAAGCTTGAAAACGCCCCCCTTTAATAATGTATTGATTATGAGCCCCTAATGCATGATAAATGAACGACAAATACCTGAAGTTTGTCTATTTTCAGGTACGTAAGTCACTGGTTTATAACAATTTACGTAGGTGTGTTTTTTCTTTTGTGAGGCTGAATTGGCACGATGTTTGAAATTAATCAATCAGACTTCATTGCTACTTATGAAATAGTAATTGCCATGGATGTATTTAAATATTAAATATATAAACGTAAAAAAAATGAAAAAAGAATTAGGACTACTTACTTTCGCTCTAGGAACGCTTTTATCAATGACAGGTTTTGCTCAAGACTCAGAAACAGACAATCATGTAATAACCATTAAAGTACCAGATGTTGCTTTACTAGATTTAGAAACTACAGTTTCTAAAAGCTTTGACGCTGAATTTATCCAAGAAGATAATGAAGCCGGTGAAAAAATAAAGGACGCAGATGATAATTCGGATACTTGGTTAAACTATTCTTCTATTCTAACAGGAGAAACATTAAGAAGTGTTTTTGTAAAAGCTAGTGTATTGGTAGCCGGAATAGATATTAGTGTGAATGCTGCTGCTGCTGCTACTGGTGCAAAGGGTACTTTAGGTACCACCGCTGGTAAAAAGACATTAACTTTAGCAGACCAAGAAATGATTACTGGAATAGGCAGTGCCTATACAGGAACAGGAAACGATAAAGGCCATAAGTTGACCTATACATTTGAGGCTTTAGATGATAGCTATGGCTCATTAAGAGCAGATAACACTGACGTTACGGTGACCTATACGCTTGGAGATTCTTTATAGCATTATTTAAGAACTGGCGGGCTTTGCTGCCTTGCCAGTTCTTTCTCTTTTAACCTACTTCTTTCCTGATGAAAAAAAATATTATTCTGCTTTCACTATTATTACTAGGTGTAAGTCAGTCTCTTAGGGCTGCTGTTGTTATTTTAAACGGGCTTACGCATGTACATCCCATAGGCGTAAATCAAAGCATTAGCGGAAGTGTGGTGCTCAGGAACGAGTCTGATGTGCCTAAAAGGATTATCATCTATAAAGAGGATGTCACTGCTAACTGCGGACAAGATATCAAATACGGAGGGGGATTTCATATGCGTTCGCTTACCAAATGGTTAAGTACCACAGTAGATGAGAAAACACTGCAACCTTTAGAAGAGTTTACCCTGTTTTATACCATAGACGCACCAGCCGAGATGGAAAGTGGATCTTACTGGACTGTACTGATGATAGAAGGGGCCAATCCAGTAAATGAAGTTCAGCCTAATGGGGTTTCTGTAAATTCTGTGATGAGGTACGCCGTTCAGATCATTGGTGATAATGGCACTTCAGGAAAATCTGGTCTACTGGTGAGCGACTTAAGCATGAATGATGTCAGCGATTCTACTAAAATGATGCATGTAACGGTTAAAAACGACGGAGTATTTTCTGAGAAAGTCAAATTATACCTGGAAGTATATGATGAAGATGGTAATCATGTTGAGACCTTTAAAACACTCAGCAGAAGAATATATCCTGACATGTGTTCCTCTTATTCCTTAAAATTATTTGGCTTATCTAAAGGTAGATATGAGTCGGTTCTGGTCATGGACAACGATAAAGATCTTTTTGCCTCTAATATCTCTTTAGATATTGATTAGTTCATCCAGTGCTCTTTCCTATAAAATTCTTAATTGTAAAGATTGAAAAATGTCGTTTACATATTATTTCTTACGCTTATCCGGTTTTGTGCCTTTGGTCAAAATCTGGAGAATATCCGCATTGTAAATAAACTTGAAAACGTAAAACCTGGTGCGTACTTTTCTTTATTTATTGAAGTTGATCGTAGTTTTCATGAATCTTTTCCAGAAAATGAGTCCGTTCTAAAGATTCCAGAGGGTTGGAGCATTCTTTCAGAAAAAATATTAAATAAGGAGACTGGAGTGCGGTATATGTATACCATTACCACCTCCAAAGAAACGGCCTCTAAGTCCCATTTCTTAAGTTTTGGACTCTACATCAAAGGCAACATTATTGCTTATAAAAGTATTGAAGTTAAGATATCAGAAACGTACTTTTTGGAGATCATTCCATTGGAAAAGAAAGAGTATGTGATAGAGGGAGATACCTTAGTGACTTCTTTTTTAATTCAAAATCTGGGAAATGCCTCGGAGAAAGTTTTTTTAAGTAGTACAACGGGTCGCTTAGTATCAGATACTTTAACCATCCAACCCAATGCCAGTAAAGTAGTAAAGGTGACGCAAATAGTACCCTTTACGAAACAAACAAGCTGGCATATATCATCCGATATCCACTTAAAAGTAGCAAATAGAATTCCCTTGTTTCAGGTGGTTTCTATTCCCGTCTATACGGATAGACAAAAAAAACTAGATAATCATTTGAGATTACCTATAGTGGCAGGTCTTAATTATGTCAACTACAAACTTGGGAATGTCAACTTTAGTGCATTACAATTTGATGTAAGCGGAAAAGGCCATTTAGACTATGGAAAGAAACACTATGTAGATTTTGTGGCTTTGGGTCCAAGTAATACATCCCTACCAACCCTTGGGGGCTATAGCCAATACTCCGCTCTTTATAAGTACAAAGAACAAAGTATAGTTACACTGGGCGATTATTCCAACCACGTTTCAAACTTGTTGGAATTTGGACGTTTTGGAAGAGGGGTAAAGCTAGAACAAAAAATAAATAATAATACGGTAAGTGTATTTTTTCAAAAAAGTAGATTCTCTAGCAATCAGAAATATGCTTTTGGGGGGAGTTATGAGCTGCAACTAGAGCATAAGAATAGCGTGAAATTCAATTATATGTCAAAGAAGCTGTCAGATAATGCTGGTGAATTTATGTCTAATCTGGTAAGCACTTCGGGATACTTTAATTGGAAAAATTTAGAAATAGATGCCGAGGTTAGTTTTGGTTTGGCTAAAAATAAGCTAGATATGGCCATTTATAGTAAAGCCCGATATAAGATAGGTAAATTACTGCTTCAAAATCAGCTGACAAAGGCGGGTAAAAATTATCATGGTTTTTATAACAATAGTAACTTTTTTCTTAATGCTATTAATTATCAAATCAGTAAAGAATTATTTATAGGTGTCACCAATAGCTATTCCCTTGTAAATCCTAGCCAAGATATATTTAATTCAGCCGTCTCGCCTATAAGTAAATCAAATTCCATTTTTATGAACTATACCATAAATCGGAAGAATACGGTTGCATTAAATTATACCAATCAAGAAAGGGAAGATAGGATGGAAATTTCCTCTTTTCATTATAAAGAGAGTTATGGTAATTTTTCTTATCGGTATACTTCAGAAAGGCTAGAAATTAATTCTCAAACACGTTTTGGTAAAACAGCCAATCTATTGGTATCGGATACAGAAAAAAGTAGAAAATCTTACGGCACCACTTTGCAGCCTCATGTGGCCATTACCCCTTGGCTGAATTTAGGAGGATATGCGGAATATCAACATACCAATAAATTCTCATCGGATAACAGTAGCCAAAATTTAATATATTATGGAGGAAATGTCAGCATGAATTATAAAGATTTTATACGGCTAAACTTCATGTATCGTAATAATTATGCTCCCGATGAATTGTTTGAGAAAAGAAATTATAGCAATGCCTCCTTATCTTTTAATTTCAAGAATCACTCGCTTTCTTTGGTTGGCGGACGAGCTTTTTCACCATCCATGGTGGATAAAGGGCAAAATTCCTCCTTTTTCTCTATTAAGTATACCGTTAAACTGAACCCGAGCGTAGCAAAGGACGAGAATATTGGTCAGCTGAGTGGAAAACTCATTGCATTGAATGCTGGTATACAGAAAAAAGGGATTATGGTAAGACTGGGGCCTTATACCGCTTTGACAGATTCCTCTGGGAGTTTTCATTTTAATAATATAAGTCCCAATAAATACATTTTTTCTATTCCACCGACTTTTGAACTGGCAGGTGTGGTTTCTCAAGAAAAAACACCTCTGGAGATAAATATTGTGGCTAATAGAACCGAATATTTAGAAGTGGGCTTGGTGAAAACGGGTGGAATAGCTGGTGTCCTTGACTTTAGTATAACAGAAAAATATAGTATCGCCAAGGACGGGCAAAATAAACCTACAGTCTTGGTAAAGTTAACAAATGGGGAAGAGAGTTATCTGACCACAGTGACTAAAAGCAATACTTATTCTTTCAAAGAAGTAAAGCCAGGAGACTGGAAGCTTACCATGTACATTCCTGGAAATCAGCGAGAATATGAGATTACGGACAATGTTTTAAACGTTCAGATAGCTTCGAGTAAGATAGAAATGGCTAATTTTACCTTGAGATCTATTGAACGGAAAATTCAAAGTACGGGTCAGGAGTTTCATCTGTCGTCAACCAATAAATGAAATACATATTTGGCTTACTTTTCTTAACTGGGACGCTTTTCGGGCAGTCTACGGTTGCGATTAATTTTACGCTGCCAAGTATTTCAAAAATGGATATTGAACCCTCAGGTACTGCATTGAATTTAGCACTGACTACACCTGCTGAGGCAGGCACTTCTGTTTTAGATGCTCTTAAAGATTCTTCGAAATGGCTTAATTTCACTTCTGCTGTAGGTCCTAGTACCTCAAGAAGAATAACCGCTCAGGTGCTAGAGACTAACATTAATGGGTTAAGTTTAAAAATGGGTATTGCCAACTATGCGGGTAATGGAGCTGGTGTCTTAGGAACTTCAACATCTTCAATTATCCTCAATAATAGTGCTCAAACTATTATCAATGGCATAGGTGGTGCATATACTGGTGATGGTACAGGTAAGGGTTATAATTTAAGCTATTCTTTAGAAATAGCAAATTTCAGCCAGTTGAGGAATGTGACGAAATCGTATACCGTTAAATTCACTATGTCCGACAATTAATGAGAATCATAGCCTTCCTCTTATTGGTTTTTAGTGCAATTGACCTTAGTGGTCAGAACATGGATGTAAGTCAAGGATGGACGTACGTTGTGTCAAGTACGGCCATAACGGAAGCTGGTAATGACTATAGTGGTGTATTTGAAAGCCCTGCAGATCAGACGCTTATTGATTTTAAAGGTTTGGGTGGGGTTACCGGTTATACCTTATCTGTAAAAATGAGTAGTAGCACTTGGCCTTCTGCTTTGAGTATTTGGATAAGAAGAACTGGCAGTGGTACTCAAAGTGCGTCAACCATAAGTGGTGGCACAAACTATTTCCAATTAACCACCACGAATCAGTCATTCTTCACGTCACAAGCTCTCAGTGGAACAAGGAAGGAAGTCCCGGTGCAATACCAAATTCGTGGTGCTTCTGTTTTGATTCCTGCTCAAGCCTATTCTGCGAGTATTATCTATACGGTATCAAGTTTTTAAGCTTTAAATTGGCCCTTGAGTTATCATAAAATGACAACCCTTTTAAGGTTCCAAAAAAGAAACACCATCTAAATGCTCTTTAACAGATTCCGCTAAATTCAGTTCTAAAAACTGGGACACTGTAGGGAAGATATCCACGATGGCTAAGCCGTTTTTGAATCTATCGTTTACGCTCGCTTTATTGGTGGCTATCCAGGTGGTTCTTTCTCTGTCGGTTTGTCCACCATGTCCTTTACCATCTTCTGGGCTTCTGCCATGGTCTGTGGTAATAATAAGTAGCCAATCTTCATGATGTTCTTTTTCTCTCTTTTGAATGGCAGCATAGATTTGACCCATTTGTTGGTCGGCTAGCTTTACGGCTGCAGTCATTTCTGGGCTATCACCATATTTATGGCCCATGTCGTCGGTGTATTCCAGATAAACCCATGATAGGGTAGGTGCATCTTTTTCAATGCTCCTTGCGGCTTCTTTTACCACAAGCTTGTCAATGTTCTTAATGAATTCCCTTTCATTATCGTGCGGGAAGGCGAGCGTGTCGTTTTCGTATCCATCAAAAATATAATCCAGCTTTAAGTATTCGGTTTCGGGCAGTCCTTCTCCCAAGAGTTTTGTCCTGTTGTCTTCCCAAGTGGAGTATATGCCCAATTTGATATCAGACTGGCTGTCCTTTGCCGCCTTGAAAATGCTAGGATAGCTATAGTTGGGTTCTTTGATGCTGTTCCCCCAAACATTATGTTTGTTTGCCCATGTACCCGTAAGCATGCTGTTATAGCCTACTGCAGATATAGTGGGAGATTGAGAAATACCGCCTTTCTCTCCACCTACATAGGCCCTGGCATAGGCACCCGTTTTAGCGATTTGGTCTATGTTTGGCGTGGCTGTTTTTTCTAATACATCGGCAGGAATGCCATCCAGTAACACCAAAAGGCATTTTTTCTCCTGACTGTAGCTATTTAAGAAGAAAAGAAAAAATAACAGAGCTAAAGTGGTTTGCTTCATATTGATAATTTAATAGTCGCAAAGTTCTTCTTTTGAATGTATTAATACAGTAAGTATCGCCAAAATAATAATTTCTTAATACACCGTAATTATTAAAAATGGAGGTTTAAAAAAGCAAAAGACCCTCCGAAAAGGGTCTTTTATTAAAAACTAAATTTTTAAATGCTTATTTATTCTTAAGCTTAATAAGGTTAAGAGCAGAACCTGCCTTGAACCATTCTATTTGAGCTTCGTTATAAGTATGATTAGCCAAAATGCTGTCTTTGCTTCCGTCAGCGTGAACCACTTCAATCGTGATTTGCTTTTGTGGAGCAAAATCGGCTAAATCTGTGAAGTTGAAAGTATCATCTTCTTGGATTTTATCATAATCATCTGGCGTAGCAAAAGTTAAAGCCAACACACCTTGCTTTTTAAGGTTGGTCTCGTGAATACGAGCAAAAGACTTAACGATAACCACTTTTACACCCAAATGTCTTGGCTGCATAGCGGCGTGCTCTCTAGAAGAACCTTCACCGTAGTTATGGTCTCCCACTATGATGGTAGGAATTCCAGCTGCTTTGTAAGTTCTCTGTGTATCTGGCACGGCTCCGTATTCGCCATTAATTTGACTTTTTACAGAGTTTGTTTGCATGTTAAATGCATTCACACCACCTATAAGCGTATTGTTTGCGATATTATCTAAGTGGCCTCTGAAACGTAACCACGGTCCTGCCATAGAAATATGGTCGGTAGTACATTTACCGTAAGCCTTGATTAACAATTTGGCACCATCAATATTTTTGCCATCCCAAGGAGAGAAAGACTCTAATAGTTGAAGTCGCTCAGAATCGTCTTTCACATTTATTTTTATGCCACTACCGTCCGCATCTGGCTCTAAATAACCAGCATCTTCTACGTCGAATCCTTTAGGAGGAAGCTCAAGACCTGTAGGCTCTTCAAATTTCACTTCCTCACCTTTATCGTTTATAAGGGTGTCTGTGATAGGGTTGAAGTCTAAGCGACCTGCAATAGCAACTGCTGCTACTAATTCAGGAGAACCTACGAATGCGTGCGTATTTGGGTTACCATCAGCTCTTTTTGCAAAGTTTCTGTTGAAAGAGTGAACAATGGTATTCTTCTTCTTGTCTTCCGCACCTGCTCTAGCCCACTGTCCAATACATGGTCCACAAGCGTTAGTGAATATGGTAGCATCTAGGTCTATAAAAACTTGAAGTAAACCATCTCTTTCTGCGGTAAATCTTACTTGCTCAGAACCTGGGTTGATACCAAATTCAGCTTTCGTTTTCAATCCCTTGTCTATAGCTTGTTTTGCTACAGAAGCTGCTCTAGACAAATCTTCGTAAGAAGAGTTGGTACAAGAACCAATTAAACCCCATTCTACATCTAATGGCCAATCGTTCTTGATAGCTTTCTCTGTCATTTCACCCACTGGCGTAGCCAAATCTGGTGTGAAAGGTCCGTTAAGGTGAGGTAATAAGGTAGAAAGATTAATTTCAATGACTTGGTCGAAGTATTGCTCCGGGTTGGCATAAACTTCAGGGTCACCGTTAAGGTGTTCTTTAATTTCGTTGGCAGCATCGGCTACGTCATCTCTTCCTGTGGCTCTTAAATAACGCTCCATAGACTCGTCATAACCAAATGTAGAAGTAGTGGCTCCTATCTCTGCACCCATGTTACAGATGGTTCCTTTTCCAGTACAAGACATTGAACTTGCACCTTCACCGAAATACTCTACGATAGCGTCTGTTCCACCTTTAGCGGTTAAAATACCAGCGACTTTAAGAATAACATCTTTAGGAGAAGACCAGCCAGAAAGCTTTCCAGTTAATTTAACACCGATTAATTTAGGGAATTTAAGCTCCCATGGCATTCCTACCATGACATCTACAGCATCTGCTCCACCTACACCAATGGCCACCATTCCTAGTCCACCAGCGTTTACTGTGTGAGAATCTGTACCAATCATCATTCCACCAGGGAATGCATAGTTTTCTAAAACCACTTGGTGAATAATACCTGCACCTGGCTTCCAGAATCCGATACCATATTTTCTAGAAACAGACTCTAGAAAGTTAAATACTTCGTTACTGGAATTCAATGCCGCCTGTAAATCTTTATCTGCTCCTAATTTGGCTTGAATAAGGTGATCACAGTGAACAGTTGTTGGTACAGCCACTTTTGCTTTTCCAGCTTGCATAAACTGAAGTAAAGCCATTTGGGCTGTTGCGTCTTGACATGCAATTCTATCCGGAGCAAAGTCTACATAATCTTTTCCTCTGTTGAAGGCTCTAGGTGTTTCTTCAGGAGAAAGGTGAGAGTACAATATCTTTTCAGATAGCGTCAAAGGTTTCCCTGTGATTTCTCTGGCTTTTTCTATTTTACTAGCCATTTGACTATATAGAGCCTTTATGATGTCAATATTGAATGCCATATTCTATGATTTTGAGTGTTCTAAATGTGCGGCGAAATTAATGATTTACGAATCTAGATCCTAAGTTTGCCACTATTATAACCCCGTTTAGAAAGGAATAATTTCATGAAAAGGACTCCTTGTTGAAGTCTTTTAAAGTATTTGGTCTGAATTTGGTGCTGAAGGCTTTCTAGAAAGGATTTTAAGAGTGGCTTTTATGGGATGGTATAAAAAGCAAAATCCCTCCAGTAGAGGGTTCTGCTCGCTAACTTGCTTACTTAAAAAACTGATTTAATCTTTCAATGAGGCCGTTGTTAATTTCCCCTCATTATATATAAGTTCATTATTATTGACCCTGACTATTATTTTATCAGGCATAGATTTTCCATCCAAAGAGAAAGCTAATTTCTCTGTGCCAAAATCGTCAAGGAAATAATAGGTGTCGTCTAGTTTTACTGAAACCATCCCTTCGGAGAAATCTCTAGCGGAATCGTAAATGATAGGAATAATAACCTCACCATATTGATTTATGAATCCAAATTTACCATCCATTTGAACTTTGGCTAATCCTTCATGGAAATCTCCAACACTACTAAATGTAGGTTCTATTATTTCTTTACCATCGGTGTTTATAAAACCCCACATATTATTTCTGCTCACGGCATAAAGACCGTTGTTGCTTTGGATGGCCTTATTTAGACCAGAAACTTTTACAGTTCCCTTTTTATTTATGATGCCAAATTTGCCGTCCTGAAAACATAGGGCGTGCCCATTAATAAATTCAGAAATGTTATCAAAGTTTCCTTTAGAGATAGGTGCACCTTTTTGATTTATGATTTTGGTTTTGTTTTGGTCTATTACCGTGGCAATTCCTTCCTTAAACGTAGAGGCAATGTTGTACTGGAAATCTATGATGACCTTATTGTCGGCGTTAATATATCCCCATTTGCCATCTCTCATTACGGGTGCCAAACCTTCGGCAAACCCCAGAGCAAAGTCATATTCAGGTTCAATGATGATTTCTCCATCTCTGTTAATATAACCGCTTAGGTTGTTTTGTTTTATCACTGCAGTTTCTCCAGTGAAACTCATAGCAAATTCGTAAGTATTCTTGATAACTTCGGCTCCATTGATGTCCAGAAATCCAAATTTTCCGTCTTTTTTGAATAGGGCTCTGTTGCCACTAAACGCTTCTAGATATTCGTATTTGATTTCTGTTATTGCTGTTCCATTTTTTAAGATAAACCCAAACTGGTTATTTTTTCTAACAATGGCAAAACCGTTTTCAAAATCAGAAGCATATTCATATTCACAAGGAATAAGTATTCTACCTTCTTTATTGATAAAACCATAAAGTCCGTTGATCTTTATTTTACATCTACCATCATTAAAGGAATAGCTAGCATTAAAACTAGACATAGGAAGGTAATTGTTTTCGTTGGCAAAAGTCACCAATGATGAGAGCAAAAAGACGAAAGCAATTAAGGCGGAAGTGAATTTCTTTTTCATATTCGTTTATTGTCTAGAGTACATTTAGGTAATTACCAATTACGTGCCAACAAGTGCTTTAAATGTCTTCTAAGAGGGTTTTTAGGATGAATAAGGTGTTTTGGATATGTGAATATAAACTTCAAGTATATACGTTTGCATAATTGCTTTTTTAATCGTCTTTCCGATTTATTAAAGTGAAATACCGTGCCAAACAACACGTATATACTTATTATTTTATTGAGAAAGTTTCAAATCAGTATTAATGGGTGTTTTTAAAGTATGAAAGCTAAGGTTTGCAGTCCTAGTTTAATGGGTTGTTTAGTTTAATTTGTTTAAAGCATTTCGCTGTCTTATCCAGGTTATAATTTCATTTACATTATTTGTGACCAAGAAATTGAATTATTTCCGTTTTTAAAGATTGAATCTGGTAGTAGTTCTTCTGTCAAAGTAGAGTCATAAGAAAAAGACAGTCAAAGGAAAAACGCTTTAAATTGAATTACGCTTTTGAAAAATTAATTGTTGAGCTCCGAGTAGCATAGCGAAATTGCCTAATTATAGCAGCGTTGGGCTATCGGAACTTACATGCATGATGTAACACCATTTTAACGCTTATTACGCATAATAAGGTAGTAAGACTGGCTTAAAAAGAGAAGAGGTCAGCTCCTTTATGGAACTGACCTCTTCTTTTAATTTGATATATGAGTTTAGAAACTGGCTCCAGCCACTAGTTTTCCATTTGTGAAAATCATTTGATTGTTGTTTACGCTGACAATAATTCTTTCAGGTATAGATTTCATATCTAAAGCCACCGCTAGTTGCTCCGTGCCTAGTTTATCTATAAAATAGTAGATGTCATTACTTCTCACAGAAGCTACACCTTCCGAAAAGTCGTTCGCATTTTCGTAAATAACAGGAATGACTATTTCTCCTTTTTCATTAATAAATCCATACTTACCATCTCTTTGAACTTTGGCTAATCCATCTTTAAAATCACCCACTTTACTGTAAACAGGAGAAATCATTTCGTCTCCACTGTTATTAATGAAACCCCAATTGTTATTTTGTTGGAAAGCATAAAGGCCATTACTGGACTGAATGATTCTATCCATACCAGAAAATTTGATATTTCCTTTTTTGTTCATCACTCCGAATTTGCCATCTTTAATAAATAAGGCATAACCATTAACGAATTCAGAAATGTTTTCAAAATTATAATCTGTTACTAAATCTCCTTTGATATTAATAATCGCCGCTTTCCCATTTTTTCTTACCGTAGCCCTTCCATCTTTGAAATTAGAAACGAAGTCATATTCAAAAGCTAATGCAACTTTCCCACTTTCATTGATAAATCCCCATTTACCGTTTTTAAGCACTGGAGCCAAACCTTCTGTGAAGTTCATGGCAAATTGAAATTGCTGCTTTATTATGGTATTTCCTTCTCTGTCAATATAACCAGAAAGCATATTTTCAACGACGACGGCATAATTTCCTTCAAAGCTCAATGCAGATTCAAACGTGTTAGATATTACTTCATTTCCG
>NZ_JBSRVI010000146.1:0-51217 GCF_055134445.1 Arcticibacterium sp. | reverse complement strand
CATAAAACAAGTAAGTTAACCTAAAGTTTTCGCACCACACTTTTGGATTGAGGAACAAAAAAACCTCCCAGATTTAATTAGAAAGCCGATTTGCATGTGATTTTTACTTTTGGCTGTCAAACTTGGGTCTTTCTAATGAAAATATAAGCCTGCAGTCTTACGGTATTAGCTATTATTCTGCGACCAAGAATATTCCAAAACATATTGAAATATTCAACCATGGGAACAAAATCATACTTTCCAGCTGCTTAAACCTAAATCTTAATAAAATTAATCTTCAAAGTTTTTTCTATTTCATTGATGGTTTTCATTTCATACTTATCTACAAAACAGATGGAGATCCCTCTTTTTCCTGCTCTCGCGGTTCTTCCGCTTCGGTGGGTGTAAGATTCTATTTGTTCTGGTAATTGGTAATGAATCACAAAAGCCACGTCTTCTACATCCACCCCTCTAGCAGAAATATCGGTTGCTACCAAAACCTTAATTCTACCTTTGATAAAGGCTCTCATCACTTTATCTCTGTCACGTTGGCCTAAGTCGCCATGAAGTGCATCGGCCGAAACATGTTTTCCTATGAGTTTACGAGCTAAAACTTCCGTATCTGCTCTGGTCCTACAGAAAACAATTCCTTTGGCTGCCCCTTGAGACTTTAAAAACTCAAACAAATAATCAAACTTTTGATTTTGCTCACAGATAAAAAACTGGTGCTCTATCTTACTATTGATTTCAACATTTTTACTGACTGAAATTCGATGTAAGCCTGGATCCATAAATCTTGTAATGAGACTTTGCAACGCAACTGGAATAGTAGCCGAAAACAACCATTTGGCACTACTTTTATGAATGGTATCCATAACTCTTTCCAGTTCATCTTTGAAACCCATGCTGAGCATTTCGTCCGCCTCATCAAGAATAAGCGTTTTTACTTCACTTAAATCTATGGCACCTCTGTCTATCAAATCTAGCAATCTACCTGGCGTAGCCACAACTACTTGCGTAGGGCGTTTTAAATTCGCTATTTGTATTTCTATTTTCTCCCCACCATAAATGGCCTCCGTAAATACTTTAGGGCCGTACTTCGTCAATTTGAATAATTGCTTGGCAATTTGTTGACATAACTCTCTAGTTGGAGCTAGTACTAATCCTTGGATTCCTTTCTTGTTCTCAGATACTAAGTGTAATAGAGGTAAACCGAAGGCAATGGTTTTACCCGTCCCTGTGGGAGCCTGACCTATTAAATCGCCTTTATTTGCCAATAAATAGGGTATTGCTTTCTGCTGAATTTCAGAAGGCTTACTTATTTTTAAATCGGCCAATGCTTTTATATATGATTCCCCTACACCCAGTTGTTTAAAACTCTCCACTTTAACTTTAATTTTTGAAATGCAAAGGTAGTTATAAACCGATGTATTCAGTAGTACTTCCTTTGGAGAGACTAAATTTCAATAATACCAGTCATTCACTTATAACTCTGAAAGCTTTGCAGTATCTATGAATTAGGAATACCATCAGTGAGTTTAAGAAGAAACGCAGCATTTCCGACATTAAATGCAAGAATACGACGACTCGAAACCTAATGCATGTACTCAACATTTTAATCCAGTCTTTGCTGAAAAATCTCCTAGATTTCCAGAAGTACTTCTTCTATCTGCAGACAGTTCTCGGTGTGCATGAGCCATACATGGCGATTCAAACCATGAATAGAACACCCTTTAATATTGATCAAATTAGCCCTCGAAATGTTTTATAACAAAAATTTTCTTTTCTACTTCCGTCATTTTATCCGCTGCTAACACATCTATTTTAATAACCTTAAACCTTAAGTCTTTTTTTATATAATTGTGAAGTTCTACTCTAGCATTGGTTGGTCCAAAGAGCAATACATGATCGTATTTCAAAATCTCTGCAGCAATTTCCTTATAAAATGCTGCTAACATTTGCTGTCTTTTATTATGCATAAGATTTTCGCTTTTTTGTTTTGCTTCATCTTGCATCTCAAAATCAAACTTTGAGTTGATAATTTGTATTTCTTCAGACTTAATCAAACTGACTAAATGTGCTGCCGAATGATCCATCCATATTCCAATTCTTTTATTTGCATCCATTATGTTACATGTTTAGTTAAAAATATAATATTCTCATTTTCTAATCATTCAAATGGAATATTAGAAAATGTTAATCTAACGGAGTTTTGATAATTCTTCCATCTTCCATTGTAATGATTCTATGTGTTTTAGCAGCAAAATCTGGGTCATGTGTAACAATAAGAAGAGATTGCTGATATTCCTCGACTAGTTCTTTGAAAATTTCGTAAACCACATCACCATTCTTTTTATCCAGATTACCCGTTGGTTCATCGCCCATGATAATCAAGGGATCGTTTATCAGTGCTCTTGCTATAGCCACACGCTGTTTTTGCCCACCACTTATTTGATTGGGATATTTTAATGCTTCTTTTTCAATTCCCAGAATTTTTAATTTATCATAGGCATGATGCTCTACTTCCTTAGGTGACAATTTACCCAGTTTTAAGCCGGGTAACATCACATTTTGCAGATTATTAAATTCGCTGAGTAAATAGTGAAATTGGAATACAAAACCGATTTTCTCATTTCGCACTTTTGCCAATTCTTCGTCCTTTTTATTTGTCATAGATACCCCATCTAATAAAAGCTCCCCCTCATAGCTGGTATCCATAGTAGAGAGTATATAGAGCAATGTAGACTTCCCACACCCCGACTTTCCCATTACCGAGACAAACTCCCCTGCACAGATAGAAAAACAAACATCGGTCAGTACTTTCACGGTGATAGGGTCATGAAATGACTTACAAATATCTACGGCTTCAATAACTTTCTTATTATCCATGACTATTTACCTCTTATGATATCTACAGGGTCAATTTTACTTGCTTTTTTAGAAGGAAAATAACCTGCTAAATAGGTAGTCACGATGGAAAAAATTGCTCCTATCACGTAAAACATAGGGTTATAATTGATGGGATAGGTTTTCACCGCCGGCATAGAGGCGTTATTGAAAGGAATTATGCCTATGAGTGCAGAAAAACCTAAACCAAAAACCAGACCCAATGCACCTCCCACTAAACCGATGGTCAAAGCAATGGTGAGAAAGATGTAATTAACGTCTTTTCCAGAAAAACCAGTGGCTTTTAAAATGGCAATAGAATCCATTTTTTCATAAATCATCATGTTCAAAATATTGAAAATTCCAAAACCCGAGACAATCAGCAATGTGATACCCACCGCATAAGATATTAGGGTACGTACCGAGCTTCCTGTTTCATATTGAGCATTGGCTGTTTGAATGTCAATGGCTTCGGTATCAAAAAGCTCATGGTAACTTTTTGCCAAAGCTGGTGCCTGGGTAATATCCTTAATTTTGACTTGAATATCGGTGACATAGCTGGCTGGCTTCCCCAATATTTTTTGTGCGGTACCCAATGTGGTATAACTCTGTACTTTGTCTAACTCTTCCATTCCAGACTGGAAAAACCCGACTACCTTTAATATAAACGGTGTCCCTTTACTTGTGGTAATTTGAATATTGTCACCCACATGTACGAGCATTTTGTCAGCCGCCCCTTTGCCTAGAATAATACTATTGGGTATATTTTTCAGGTCAATGGTTTGGCCTTCCACCACATAATCTTTGAAACTAAAAAGCCTGTTTTCTTCTTCTACATCAATTCCGTTTATAATACCGGTTAAATTTATATCTCCTATGTTATAAAAGACTGGAACGGTAGTTTTGGGAGCCACGCCACGAATATTTGGGTCATTTTTCAGTGCTTTGATAATGGCATCACTGTTGTGAATATCCAATAATTCATTTTTGGGCTTTACATGACTTATAAAATGATATGCTTCTGTAAATTGGCTAGAGCGGGCTATCGGCTGCACCTTGGAAGGTAAGATTTCATTATAGAGTCTTACATGGGGCGTTCTGTTAAGAATGAGGCTATCCAACAAATCGTTTAAGCCAGCCATAAAACTGAGTAGGGAAATAAACATGGCAATGCTAAAAGTAACACCAAAAGCTGCTACCATCGTTTGTTTTAAGCGTGCTGTTAGCAAAGCCAATGAAATCTCTGCAATGAGTTTAATTTTCATTCTGCAGGAAGAACGATTTCTTCATTTACGCCGATTCCCGATAGAATTTCTACCATCTGGTAATCTTTCAGCCCTGTCTTTACAAAGATTTTCTTTCCTGACTTGCTGACGACCATGGAATCATTGAGCAGGTAATTTCTAGGTATGAGCAAGGCATCTTTTTTGGTACTAAGCACCACATTGGCTTCAAAAGAAATATTGGGATACAGTACTGCTGGTGGGTTTACAAATTCGGCTTCTAAGGTGAAAGTCTTACTTTGTAAATTCATGATGGGATTTATCTTTGTGACTACTGCATTAAATACCGAATCTCTATAGCTGTTTAAAACTACCAAAACTGGCATTCCTAATTTGACAGTTACAATATCGTACTCATCTATTTGCATTTCTAACACGTACTTCTCATCATCTCCTATAATAGCAAACGGAAGCTGAGGGCTCGTAACTTCTCCTTTCTCAATGTTCAATTGATAAACTCTGCCATTTACCTTACTCTTTACCAAGTAGTCGTTATTATTTTTATGACTAATCGAAAGATTGTTTTGGGCTTGCCTAGAAAGATACCTTAATTGCCTATCCAACGCTTCTAACTTTTCGTTGGCAGACTCATAATTGGCCATAGAGCTCTTATAAACCAATTCCTTTTGCTCCAGAGATATTTTCGTCCCAATGTTTTGTGCCCAAAGGTTCTTTTGTCTTTCCAAATTTATAGAATCGTTTTTCATTTGACTTTTGGTCAAGCTAACATAAGATTTTGCTTCCTCTATTTTTCCTCGATTAAGACTTAAAGCATTAAACTCACTGGTTAATCTTACATTTTCAGTCCTCAGCTTTTGGGTTTCATCAAGTATAGAAAGTAAAGGTGAACCTATTTCTACCATATCTCCCTCGTCCACAAAAACCTCATTGACCATACCACTAACGGTAGCAAAGGCCTGATATTGATTCTTACTTTTTAAAGCACCTGAAGCGTAAACGGATTCGGTTATATCCTGAATTACGGGCTTCATCGTTTCTTGATCAGATTGACAAGACGCCAAGAATGTCAATAAAAAAAGAAGTGTATAAGTTGATTTTTTCTGCAAGGATCCATCGTTTATTGTGATAATGTAATTTAACATTTAAAAAATGTTTGACATAAAATTGCCTTATCAAAAAAAGCTTTTTTGATATCAATCATATTTTAACCCGCTTTGCTTTATGCATTAGGAAATCTCCCGATAGCTATCGGGACCGCAGCTAAATTGCTTCAAATCAGTACGTAGACCCATTTAAACTCAATCACCAGAACCCTTCGACAAAAAGATCAGGGTAAACCGCTGTGCTAATTTCCTTTAATTGTCTGATTTATTGTACTTTAAAACTCATAACGATTCCCCAACGCATAATCCGGATTTAAAGACCATTTATTTTAAAAATGTGCCTTAATATTTTATCACTTGGTTGTAAAGAATTTAACGATGAAAAAAATCCTTGCTTAATTCACCAAAATTTCCGCTCGATCTTACGGAGTTTTCAAACTATCCAAAGCCCACCCGATAAGCTGTGAAAAAAGATATTTGTGCTACATTTCCAAAAGCCAAAATGAAATGATATTCGTAACTCACAGAAATTGGTTAATATTATACCAACGGAGTTACTTAATCTTATCAAACATATGCTAACCGAGGAAATTGCATTAATTCTCTTAGCCTTGCCGCTCGTATTAGGAACCTTTCTGCCCTCATTTGGAGGTAAACATTGGTTTGTAAGAACATTTGATTTCATACGAATCCAGTCCTTGGTACTTATGTCTATTATATTTGTTTTAAGTTTTTTTCTGCTGTCTAGTGAATCCAGAATTGTTATGGCTATGCAGTTGGCTCTTTTTATTTCCATCGGATTTCAGCTCAGAATCATCTCTCCTTATATACTAATAGGTAAAAGGAAAAAGCCCGAATTTACCAATTCTGTTTCTATTATAAGTGTAAATGTGCTACAAACGAATACGGAATACCAGAGACTTATTGACACGGTAAAAAAGCACCGACCAGAAATTTTGCTCACCATAGAAACAGACAAAGCATGGGAAGAAGCTTTGACGGAAATTGAAAGCGATTACAGTTTTTCGGAAAAAGTAGCTAAAGAAAATACCTACGGTATGCATTTTTATACCAAGCTAAAAGTAAATAAGGTTAAGGTTCATTATTTAATGTCTGACGAAAGACCTAGCATTGAAGCACATTTAGAAGACACCAATCAAAATGAGTTTGTCTTTTGGGGTGTGCATCCACCCCCACCCAGCCCAACAGAAGAAACCACCTCTAAAAAGAAAGACGGTGAGTTAATGAGTATAGCCAAGATTATTAGTAAGTCTGATAAGCCTAATCTGGTCATAGGTGATTTTAACAGCGTTTGTTGGTCGGCTGTTTCCAAATTATTTGCAAGAACATCTGATCTTATTGATGCCAGAGAGCGAAGGGGCTTTTTTTCGACTTTTCCAGTGAGGCCATTTTTCCTGAGGTTTCCAATTGACCTACTATATCATTCTAAAGCAATAACCATTGGTAATATGACCACGCTGGAAGATATTGGCTCAGACCATCTTCCGTTATTTTCTGAATTCAACATTGAATCCAAAAAGAAAGAAATAGCCAAGCCCGTAGAGAAAGACAAGGTGGAAGAAATTATAGAAGAAGGCAAAGAAGCAGAAAGTACAGGAGATTAAACCCACTTTATGCGTTAGAAAATCTCCCGATTTTATCGGGACCATAGCTAAATTGCTTCCCATCGGCAAGCTCTGAGTAACACAAATCAATTCGTAAACTCATTTAAACTCAATCACCCTTCGACAAAAAGCTCAGGGTAAACCGCTATGATAATCTCGTTTAAATGCCTGTTTTTTTCCACTTTAAGACTTATTACGATTCTCCAATGCATAAACCGGGTTTAAAAAGAAAGCAAACGGTCATTATCAACTACCACGGAAAATCTAAACAGGAATACCAAATTATAGGAATGGACAAAGCCCTTTCTTTGACTTCTGATAATGGGATTTTTACGTATTGCGGTTTGGAAGTAAAAGGACATTTCTTTTTTGACCAAGCAGATAAAGCATCTTCGGGTCAAATAGAAGCATGGGTCTCTGAAGTCACAAAGGCTTTTTAAATTGAAACTATCTTGTAAAAGTATGATTCAAAAGCCTTTAATGCATAGCACAAACACTGAAAACTAGGCATTACAAACACCATTTATCCTATGGCATGGCTTAATTTATTATACTTATTTTTATAAGCTTTAGGCGTCAAGCCCGTTATTTTCTTAAATACCGTTCTAAAGGATTTAGTATCTGTGTAGCCCACATCATACATCACCTCGTTTACATTTTTCTGTTTCGTTTCAAAACTGCGTTTAGCCGATTCTATTTTTACCCGATTTATATATTCTAAAACCGTATTATTTGTGGCTTTTTTAAATCGTCTTTCAAAACTCCTTCTGCCCAAAGAAACCATATTGGCCAATTCCTCCACAGAAATTTTCTCTTGCGTATTCTTCTCTATAAAAGATTGTGTTACTATGATGGCTTCGTCCTCATGCTTTTTTTGCCCCTGAAACATAGCAAAAGCGGACTGGCTTTCTCTGTCTATATCTACCGCAAAATACTTAGAAGCCAAAATGGCTGTGGCTCTATCCGTATATTTTTCAACCAAATAAAGTAACAATCGCCAATAAGAATTCGCACCACCACTTGTGTAAATGCCAGATTCTTCCGTAAGAATCTGGCCTTCCACCACTTGCACTTCAGGGAACATTTCTATCAACTGATTCTGAAATCCCCAATGGGTAGAACATTTCTTACCATCCAATAAACCGGTAGAAGCTAGAAGGAAAGCACCTAAGCACAAGGAGGCCACCTCTGCCCCTTTTTCATAATGAGCCTTAATCCATGTTATGGCTTCATTATTCTGCTCAATAGCCGTCTTTAAATCTCCAAACAAGGCCGGAATTAGTATTAAATCCGTCTCTTTTATGTTTCTTAATACCTCATTGGTATTGACGGTATAGAGCCCTCCATTTAGTTTTACGGCTGCTTTTAATCCTACTAGCTGCACGTCAAACACCGGTTCTCTACCCGCAGCAGTCATGAATTGATTTACGGTTGAAAATAAATATTGAGGGTCTGCAATAGCCTGAAGAACAGAAGACTCCGGCACTAAAATACTAATACGTCTCATTATAATTCTTTAGATTTCTAAGCTAAATTTAGTATTTTTTTTTGTCGCAAACGCCCTCTTTTTTGTCGTTTTTTCACAAGACTAAAGATAGCTTTAATGATGAAATTTGTATTTCAATAATCAATCAACCGAAAAAAACATGTCAAACGTATCTATTTATCTCCACTTTCAAGGTAATACCGAAGAAGCCTTTAACTTTTATAAATCTGTTTTCAAAACAGAATTTGAAGGCCCTATTATGTACAATAGAGACATTGCTTCACAAGAAGGCATGCCTCCATTTCCTGAAAATGAACTGGAAATGATTATGCATATTTGTCTGCCTATTTTAGGAGGTTTTAGACTAATGGCAACCGATATGTTGGCGTCTATGGGACATAAACTGGAAATAGGCAATAACACCATCATTAATTTAGAACCCGATACTCGAGAAGAAACAGAAGGTCTTTTTAAGGCCTTATCTGAAGGAGCGACAGATATAACGCCACTTCAAGATATGTTTTGGGGAGACTATTGGGGTTGTCTTTCAGACCGCTTTGGCGTTAGATGGATGTTTAATCACAATACCAAATAATGAGGGGCACCGAATTAAGTTTTAATCAATCAATGGACAATATTAATCAGGAGAAATCTGCAACTAAATGAAAAAAGAGAAAATATTCTTTTGGGTTACTACGAGTCTCATATTTCTGTTTGAAGGTGTAATGCCTGCATTAACATCTCAGACCGACATGGCAAAAGAAGTTATTAGTCATTTGGGCTACCCCCCTTATTTTGGCATTACTTTAACCGTTTTTAAAGTATTAGGAGCACTTATTCTCATCATTCCTCAAATACCAAAGCGTTTGAAAGAGTGGGCTTATGCTGGTTTTGTGTTTGATTTCCTTTTTGCTTCTGTTAGCCATTGGGCCGTTGATGGGTTTGGTATAGAAGCCGTGTTTCCTTTGATAGTTCTGGGTATTCTCATGATTTCGTACTCCTACTATTACAAATTAAAACCAGACGCCATCTCCGTTTAGAAAAATTAATAAACTTAAAATTCCATTTGGTACTAAAGGCAAAATATGGCATAAACCATCTGTAATGAATAATAGAGAACGCCCAATATAATAGTGTGATGGTTGTAATGGTAGAGCATTACATTTTGCGATCATTTTAAGATGCTTTTGTAAAAGTAAAGGAGTTTTTGCAAAAGCATTTTATTGTTTCATTGGATTAAGATTCCCAAATTGTTTAAATTATAAGTAAATCAGATTCAAAAAAAGTGACCCTTGACAACGACAATTATTATTTAAACAAAGCAGAGCCTAACAAAAGTTGTTTATTGGCTTTAAGAAGCATTATTCTCTCCCAAGATTCTAATATTACGGAAACTACAAAGTATGGCATGCCTTGTTTCTGTTTCAAAAAGAAGATGTTTTGTTACTTATGGACAGACAAAAAAACAGATGAGCCCTACCTTCTTTTTGTGGAAGGAAGACTCCTTAATCACTCAGAACTGGTAGCCGGAACACGGGCTAGAATGAAGACCTTTACGGTAAAACCCACCGAAGATTTACCCATTAAAACGATTGAACTTCTTCTTAAAAATGCCTTAGATTTATACCGAAATGGCACTATTAAAATCAAATAAAAACTGCTTATTATCGATAGTTTATTAAGGCTCAGGGTTTCTAGAGTTCCTCTAGTTTTAAAAAACGTTTTTAAGCCGCTTTATTCATTAGAAAATCTCCCCATAGCTATCGGGACCGAAGCTAAATTGCTTCAAATCAGTTCACTTCGGAAGGCTCAGTGCAGGCGTAAACCCATTTAAACTCAATCACCAGAACCCTTCGACAAAAAGCTCAGGGTAAACTGCTATGCGAATCTCGTTTAAATGTCTGATTTATTCCAATTTAAAACTCATTACGATTCTCCAATGCAGAAACCGGGTTTAAGCCAATCATTTTGTATTTTGCCAAACTGACAAGACCCATCTAAAAGAAACGCAATAAATGATCATCTCAAAGAATATCAGTATCACCCGAATCATTTCTGGCACTTGGAAACACTTTGTCTTTAATATAGTAACCTGCGTATTATCTTATTACTTGGTTAGGATTACCCACCCAGACTTTGAAATTCCAGTTTTGATTCCTTCCGTTTTAGGTACAGCTTTGGCTTTTTTTATTGGTTTTAATAATAACCAAGCTTACGATAGATGGTGGGAAGCCAGGAAAGTTTGGGGTGCCTTGGTCAACGACTCCAGAACATGGACGAGAGCAATGCTACATTTTCCAAATACAGATACCATTGACAGAGACGGAAAAGTTAAAACAGCTATTTACAGACATATTTCTTTCCTATATGCTTTAAAACAAAATCTTAGAAAATCGGATGAAAACGAATTTGAAAAGTATATTTCTTCTGAAGATATTCACTACGTTAATCAGCATGCCAACAAAGCAAACGCCCTTTTAAACCTACAGACAAGAGACCTTAATCATTTATACGAGCTTAAAGAGCTTGATGGTTTTAAATTTCAAGCTTTAAACAGCATACAGGTTAGCTTTTGTAATGAAATGGGAAAAGCAGAGCGAATATCGAACACCGTTTTCCCGACTACCTATAATTACTATACGCGTTTCTTTATCTGGTTTTTTGTGGTATTCGTTACTATAGTTACCGCCAAATCGATAGGCATTTGGTCAATTGCCGCAGGAACTTTATTAGGATATGTTTTCTTAACTACACATAAGATTGGCGAATCATTGCTTAACCCCTTTGAGGATATCGCTAGTGGAGTTCCATTAAACTCCATCACAAGAACCATTGAAATCAATATGCTTCAAACATTGGGAGAATCCAACCTCCCTGAACCCATACAAAGTATTGATGGGGAGTATATTATGTAATGATTGAGTGGGTCTCAACACAGGTCTAGTCTTTAACGGCATAGCCATACCAGCTCGTTTGAGCATTATACCGTTTTCTTCTTCAAAGCATTTAAAATGTTCTTCGTTCATTGTGGTAAATGGCATACCATAAGTCCGGATTACGCACATAGCAAATTAATGCATTTAACGGTAGCCATAAGCGAAATGCTCTTTTACTGCAAACTCTTTACAGTAATTAGTCCAGTCCCATGTCTTAATTCCCAAATAGAAACCAAGAATTATCTCTTTTTCATCTCATATTTAATTCTCTTCGGGTACTTTCTCCTAATAACCTTAGAACATTCCATTTTTCACTACTTTCACCAGAAACATCCTCTTGTAAATCGAACAAGGAATTTTGTTTTTCTACCAAATTGAAGCAATAAGTATCATATATAATACAACAAACTCATCCATCATAAGTTTTCATCAAACATCACCTGCATACGCTTTGGGAAGCAGATTACTTAAATATTTTCTAAAAAGGACTCAATAGCTTCATTATAAGCCACAGGCTCTTCTATAGACGAAGAATGCCCGCCATTCTGGATATACACCAATTTAGACTGAGGAATGTTTTCATGCATAAACTCGGCTTTTTCAGGTGTAGTGGCCACATCTTCTGTGCCTACTAAAATAAGCGTGGGGCATTTAATGTTTCCCAATTCTTCTTCCACTCCTTTTCTAACTATCACCCCTTCTACTGCTTTAACTATACTTTTCTTATTTTTTTGAAGCTCCGCTATCCATTCCTTCCGTTCTTCTATTCTATCTATATCATACAGAAAAGTCTTACCAAACATGATTTTCATTACAGGTTTGGTCACCACGTTTACACCCATCATTTTTACAATGGTGTTGAGCAATGTGTATTTAGATTTATTAGGCTCCGCCTGAGCAGAAGTCTCCATAAGAATGCATGATTTCACCAAATCCGGCCTTCTAGCCGCCAAACGTATCGCCACAAAACCACCCATGGATAAACCCCCAAAATGAACCTTGCCAAGTTCCAATTTCTCTATCAATGCCACGGCATCCTCATAAAGGCTTTCCATGTCGTAACCGGTTTCTGAAATTTCAGATTCCCCTTGTCCTTTATGGTCATAAGTGATCACGGTGTAATTCTTACTAAAATGAGCCACTTGTTTATAAAACATTTTTTTGCTCCATAAAAGGCCATGTGAAAGCATTATAATTTCTTTTCCATCACCATTTTTTTCATAATGATATTGGCATCCGTTTATTTCTATTTTCGGCATAGGGAATGGGTTAAGTACCTCGTTTTAAGGCCATACAATTTGCATAAAATTTATCACTTGCCGAAATATTTTGTTATGAAAACGGATTCTTGTCTTTATTCCATCGACTTTTAGGAAAATCAAAAGAGCAAAACCTTTCTCAGCCGGAACTTATCCCTATCAGAACCTGAATTACGAGCTCAAAATGACAAAACCTAAAGCCAATAAAGCTGGACTGGCTTGAACAAAGAAAATCTTCTTACTAGCCGTTAATGCTCCAAAAATTCCTGCTATAGCCACACAGCCTAAAAAGAAAATAGACACGTTTTTTGACCATTCAACATTCTGAATAAGTAAAGACCAAATAAGACCAGCTGCTAAAAAACCATTATAAAGACCTTGATTAGCCGCCATACCTTTGGTTGGTTTAAACATTTCTGGTGCCATGGCTCCTTTGAAAGTAGCCCTTCCTTTTGTTTCCCAGGCAAACATCTCCATCCAAAGAATATAAATATGCTCCACGGCCACCAGACCAATTAATACTTTTGCGATAATTTCCATGACATTTTAGTTTAGCTATTTTGAAATTTCAATTGGTAAATTCCACTTGAATCGATACTTAATTGACAAGATTCCTTCTCTTTATACCCAAATTGAAAATAAAAACACCCAATCCAATCAAAATGATTGACCATAGATAGCTTCCTTTTTGCATATCAGAATCGCTGTTGATGATGGCATTTTCTGGCTCTTTAGGATTGACTAGAAGTATAAGCTCCTGCCCCATTTTATATTCTTCAAATTTAAAGGAAGCTTCATAAACAAAGGTCTCTCCCTCCCATTGATATTCCAAGGTATAGTGATAGGTCTTATCCAAATCTTTAATGCTTGCTGAAAGTGCTGTGACTACACCTTTAACGGAAGCCCCGTTTTCTATCAGATAAGATGCTGTGCTGCTTTTGTTATACTTATAATAACCGAAGCCAATTCCTACGCAAATTAACACTATGGCGACACCGAAAATAAAAGAGGGCGATGCCATTTCACTAGATTTTTCCATTCAAATGCTCTTTAGGTTGTTAAGGATAATGAAACTATTGATTTTTAATGAAATAACATTAAAAAAAACGTAAAATTTCATGCATAAAAGCTTAATATCACACCTGAAAATTCATTTAGAATATTTAGAAAAATGTAACCATACCATATAAAAAGGAAGAAGAAATACCCAGAAACTTACAAAACAAAAAAGGAATGTGTTTTAAACACATTCCTCTTAAAGTTAGACCTACTTTAACTCTGATTTCAGAATTATTTCGGCTTTAATTAATTTAGAAACAGGGCAAACTTCTTTGGCTTTTTTAGCCAAAGTTTCAAACTCCTCCTTTGTGATATTTGGAACCTCCCCTACCAAATCCAATTCGATTTTAGGAATAGCTCCATCCTCAAAATATACAGTAGCTTTAGTATCCAAATTGGTAGGTACATAACCAGCCTCCGAAATCAGAAAACTAAGTTGCATAGTAAAACACCCTGCATGAGCGGCACCTAAAAGCTCTTCAGGGTTGGTACCCACTCCTTCTTCAAATCTCGTTTTAAAAGAGAGCGTTGTATTGTTTAAAACTGTACTTTGAGTACTTATTAAACCCGTTCCCTCCATTCCTGTGCCTTTCCAGTTAGCACTTGCTTTTCTGTTAAATTTCATATTCTTGTGTTTTAAGTTATTCCAAATTACGACTAGACTTACTATGCGGTTTATACTGCTTACTTTAAAACTTGAGTTCAATATAAATATAGACTTAGTGAATTTATAGTCAAATATTTAAAACCTCTCAAATAAACCATATCATCAATAATATAAAAAAAGGTTTTGCCTTCGATAAGCTTAGACTCTTAATCCGTCGTTATCGACATTGTGCACTTTAGGGCATCAATAAAGATTCAATCTAACTCACTTTTAAAGATAGAACATGGTACTAAATATCAGGATTAAGAAACAATGAATCTTTCAGAAACGAACAATTCTAAATCTTTGCAAAAAAAATGCTTCAAGAATTCCGACAAAATAATTTCCAGTTTATATACCCTAAAAGCTATCTTTAGCCATCATAATTCTAAAATTTATTTATTTGCATAGCCATTTACTAAAATACCTCAACCAATGTGTTCCACTGCAGTCTGGAGACTATGAGGACATACTGAGCTATTTCGAAACGGTAAAGCATCCTAAAAAGACTATCCTGCTTCACAAGGGCGATGTCTGTAAATTTGAAGCCTTCATTATAGAAGGTTGTATAAAAACCTATTTTATTGACCAGAATGGTTTTGAAGTCATACTCACTTTTGCCACAGAAAATTGGTGGGTAAGTGATATCACCAGTTTCCAAGAACAAACGCCAACTAAAATGTTCATTGAAACCATAGAATCGGTGGAGCTTCTTATACTCACACCACAGGCTAAAGAAAGCCTGCTAACTAAATATCCTGCCTTAGAAAAGATGTTTAGGCTCATGGTGCAGCGTCACCTCTCCACTTACCAAGAAAGGCTTTTTGAGAACATTGCCCTTACTGCAGATGAACGTTACGACAACTTCCTTTTAAAATATCCAAGCCTGCCACAGCGTGTTCCTCAGCATCTCATAGCCTCTTATATTGGCATTTCAGCCGAATTCCTGAGCCGCTTAAGAAAAAGAAAGCTGAAAAAATAATTTTAGAGTTACTCGTTTTCTTGAACTAGGTCAATGCAAATGACCTACCCCCTGTCATAGATTTGTATTAGAAATTAATCAAACAACAATTCATGAATAGGAGCGAATTTATTAGAAAAGGAATTTTAGGTAGTACCGTGATAGCATCTGCAGGAAGTGTTCTTAAGGCCGATGCCGCAGTTACCCAAAACGCTGACACTTTAAGATTCAATCATATTCCGAATACAAAATCAACTATTATGGCTAATACAGTATTGCACAAAGCAGAAACAAGAGGCGTGGCAAATCACGGATGGTTAAACTCTCATCATACTTTTAGTTTTGCTAACTATCATAATCCAGAGAGAATGAAATTTGGCGTTTTAAGAGTACTTAATGATGACGTGGTGAGTGGTGGAATGGGCTTTGGAAGACACCCTCATGATAATATGGAAATCGTAAGTATTCCTTTAGAAGGAGACTTAGAACATCAGGATAGCATGGGAAACACCACCGTTATTAGAAAAGGAGATATCCAAGTAATGAGTGCTGGAACGGGTGTAACACATAGCGAATACAATAAAAATAAAGGTGAGGCCGTAAAATTTCTTCAGATATGGATTTTCCCTAACAAAAGAAACGTAACCCCGAGATACGACCAAATCACACTGAACACAGCCGATAGAAGAAATAACTTACAGCAGATTCTATCTCCAAACCCTGAAGACGAAGGTGTATGGGTTCATCAAAACGCTTGGTTTCATCTTGGGAAATTTGACGAGAATTTTGAAACTAGCTATAATTTAAAAGACAAAGCAAACGGTGTTTATGCTTTCGTTTTAAAAGGTGATATTACCATTAACAATCAAGCTCTTAAAACAAGAGATGGTTTTGGAATATGGGATGTAGAAAAATTAGATATCAAAGCGACTAGTCAAGATGCAGAGGTGTTACTGATGGAAATACCGATGAGTTAATTCTGCTGGAATATCGGACGCCATCCAAGCGAATGACATCATAAGTATATGGAAAAGCGGATTTAGTGGTCATAGCAAGAGAGCAATTACGAAATCCATATTCCGCTATAAATGCTGCACAAGAACTAAATCTGGAGCACGAAATACCTTGGCATTATAGAAAGAGCTTTATAACCCGCTTTATGCATTAGGCAATTTCCCGATTTTATCGGGACCTTAGCTAAATTGCTTCCCATCGGCAAGCTCAGTATAACACAAATCAGTTCACGTCCGTCAGGCTCAGTGCAGGCGTAAACCTAATTAAAGGAAATCATCATAGCCCTGCTATGCCAATTTCCTTTAATTGTCTGATTTATTGCATTTTAACTATTCATAACGATTCCCCAACGCATAATCTGGGTTTAAGAATAAAGCTTGGGCAAAAGCCTATTTATAATAAGCATGAATAAGCTTTTAAATCGAGAAGCTTTATAGATACTTTTAGGTGGAATTAGCATATTTGTAGCCTGAAATAGAAGAACAAAATAATATTTCAGACCAATTAAATAAAATTCAGCCGTAGCGTTAATAAAATAACGTTGCAAAAAAATAAGAGACTCTGTATGATTATAGAACCAAGAATGAGAGGATTTATCTGTTTGACATCCCACCCAAAGGGCTGCGAGCAGGGGGTATTAAACCAAATAGCTTACGTTAAATCTAAGAAAGAGATAGAAGGACCTAAAAAAGTATTGGTCATAGGTGCTTCTACAGGTTTTGGTTTAGCTTCTAGAATAAGTAGTGCGTTTGGCTCTAAGGCTAGCACCATCGGTGTGTTTTTTGAAAAACCACCACAGGTAGGAAAAACAGCATCACCAGGCTGGTACAATAGTCTTGCCTTACATCAGGAAGCAGAAAAAGAAGGTCTTTACGCCAAAAGCGTAAATGGAGATGCATTTTCTAAAGAAGTAAAAGACAAAACCATTCAACTTATCAAAGCAGATTTAGGCAAAATTGACATGGTTATTTATAGTTTGGCTTCTCCTGTAAGAAAGCATCCAGATACAGAGGTGCTTCATCGCTCGGTGCTAAAGCCAATTGGAGGCACTTTCACCAATAAAACCGTGGATTTCCATACTGGAAATGTTACAGAAATAAGCATTGGCCCTGCAAGTGAAGAAGAAATAGAAAACACGGTAGCCGTAATGGGAGGCGAAGACTGGGAAATGTGGATAGATGCTTTAATGGCTGCAGACGCACTTTCAGAAAACGCACTAACCGTAGCTTATTCTTATGTTGGGCCAAGTTTAACAGAAGCCGTTTACAGAAAAGGAACCATTGGTAGAGCCAAAGACCATTTGGAAGAAACGGCTTTTAAAATCACCGAAAAACTAAGCTCTACTGGAGGTAAAGCCTACGTATCTGTCAACAAAGCTTTGGTGACACAGGCCAGCTCCGCCATCCCGGTAATACCACTTTATATTTCACTATTGTATAAAGTGATGAAGGAAAAAGGTATTCATGAGGGTTGTATAGAGCAAATTCACCGTCTTTATGAAGACAGACTTTTTGGTGAAGAAACTCTACAAACAGACGAAAAAGGCAGAATAAGAATAGACGACTGGGAAATGAGACCGGACGTACAGGAAGAAGTGGCGGCACTATGGTTAAAGGCCAATACCGAAACTTTACCTGCTTTGGGAGATTTGCCAGGCTATAAAGAAGGCTTTCTCAACCTCTTTGGCTTTGGTTATCCAGAAATCAACTATGAAGACGAGACGGAAGAAAATTTACAGATAGAGGGGATTTAATAAACTGATTTGGAATCACAATTTCTAATGAGGTTACATTTCAAAATGAAAATGAAAGCATTCGGATTTTTTATAATTTTATTGGCTATTTTTTCTTGTGATAAAGACTCAGGACTAAGTCAGCAAGAAGAAGCCCAGCAACTGCAAAATCAGTTTACAGCTATAAAAGCAATGGCAGAAAGCGTTACCTGTGAAAACAGCTTCACTTGGGCATTTACAGAATATGGAAACAAGGCCTGTGGTGGACCTCAAGGCTACATAGCCTACTCCAAAACCATAGACTTAACTCTTTTTCTTTCTATGGTAAAAGCACATCAAGAAGCCGAAAAAGCCTTTAACACTAAATGGAGTATCACAAGCGACTGTTCCATTAGTACACCACCAGAAGGTGTAAAGTGTGAGGGTGGCAAGGCCGTTTTGATTTACGATATAAACATAGATTAGACCGTCAAATTTTTTAGTTAACAACCCATTTCAAAAACAAAAAATGAAAATTTTAGCGATAGGCAAAAACTATGTAAACAGTGCTGAAGAAATCGATGCCAATAAAAACGGCCATCAGATTATATTTTCAAAACCTGAATCCAGCTTAGTAACACGCAACAAAGACGTGTCGTATCCATCTTTCACCAAAGACCTGAGATATGAAGCTGAGTTGGTCATAAAAATAGGTAAAACAGGTAAAAATATTAGTGAGGAAGAAGCCCTCTCTCACATTTCAGAATTAGGGATAGGCATAGACTTTACGGCTAAAGACATCTTTGACGCATCTAGAGAAGGAAAAGGCCCATGGGATTTAGGTAAAGGCTTTGACGGCGGAGCACCGATTTCTACCTTCAAACCTATTGCTGAATTTCCTGATTTAAGCAATATCAACTTCGATTTGAAAATCAACGGTAATGAGCTTCAAACCGGTAACACCAGTTTGATGATTTACAACTTTGCGGAAATTATAGCCTTCGTTTCTAAGTTTATGACCCTCTATCCAGACGACCTTATTTTTACAGGAACTCCAGCTACGGGTACAGGTCAAATACACAAAGGAGACCATTTGGTAGCCTCTATTGAAGGCCAACCGCTGCTAAACTTTAAGATGATATAATCACAAAAAAAGCGGTGCCAATGGGTTGCCGCTTTTTTATACCCCAAGGTTGAGTATATCAAAAATACCTTTCTTTTAAAATATTAAAATGGTGCTTTTGATGGCCGATAGTGGCTTTTAGAAAGCTTTCTACACTTAGTTCATATTTCCACACCTTACCCATAAGTGCTAGCTGTGAATCGGACAAAGAGGATATAAAACTTAAAGATGCCGCTCTTACATTTTTAAAATCGGTGCGAAGGCTCTCAAAACTCGATTCATCAAATCTACTATTATCCACCATCAGGTCTTGGTCATAGCCAGACAAAAGTGTGTTGTCTTTTCTGCTAAACCTCAAAATTCTATACATCATAATGCGTTCGTGGTCTGTTATATGACCCACTATCTGCTTGATGCTCCATTTTCCTTCTGCATACCTAAAAGAAGCATGTTTTTCACTTATGGTATCCAAAAAAGTAAAGATGTCATTTGAAGCAAAAGCCTCTTTAAAATGGCCTTCACCAGTAAGTTCTACATAATAAGGAAACCCATCATTTACGATATGCTTCATATAATCGAGTTTTATTATTTAAACAGTTCCATTAAACTCACGGTTTATGTTTACGCTAAACCAATTGAAAACGAGTAAAAAGAAATTTAGCACTCAGCGTTGCCATCACATTCATGGCCAAACCAATTAAAAAACCAGCCCCTACACCCATAGTAGGAATAAAATAAGCTATGGAAATAAGAAAAACAGAGAAACCAATAACACCTGTGTACATGCCTACCAAAGCTAGTCTTACCTGATACATGCCTTGCGTATAATGAGTAAAAACAGCTAAAGTAGCCGTCATGACAGGAAATGGCGTTAAAATACCACTCCAATTTGGCCCTAAAAGCTCTGCAAAATAAGTGATGGTGAGCACAAAAGCAGTTATCATGATCATGCGAAGGGGAATCTCAAAACAAATATCTTTAGGTTCTTTTTTTCCTATTCGCTTTACAACCGGAAAGTTCGTCAAAGACAATACACATAGACAGATCATCACTAAAAACCATCCTACTACTGAAATACTATTGGTATAATTTCTAAAAAGTGAACCTACCAACATATAAGACAACATACCAGAAAGCAGACTAAAAAAGGCAGAAAAACGCTGGCCCATCACGATATAAGTCATACAGAAACTTAACCAACCTATAAGTCCAACATAAACGCCTGGAATGGCTTTCATCATAAAGACCTCGCCTTGTTCCATGCCTATAAAATAAAGAATGGCACCTCCGACCCATGGCATACCCGCAATAACACCACCTATCACATTTCCCCATTTTCTAGCTGCCAATGTTACACTGGCAATTATCAGGGGCATCATTATTATCTTAAGCCAAAATGAATCCATGCCACAAAGATGAAAGTAATGATCTGATTTACAGAATTTATGGTTTTAAAAAAGTAATTCCATTAATGATATTATACTAAATCTTAGAACATCATTATTTAAACCCGGTATATGCATTGGAGAATCGTAATGAGTTTT
Source organism: Arcticibacterium sp. (assembly GCF_055134445.1). Taxonomy (NCBI): domain Bacteria; kingdom Pseudomonadati; phylum Bacteroidota; class Cytophagia; order Cytophagales; family Leadbetterellaceae; genus Arcticibacterium; species Arcticibacterium sp. The sequence goes on along the minus strand of NZ_JBSRVI010000146.1, from coordinate 30,641 downwards.
TAAGTGGAATAAATCAGGCATTTAAAGGAGATTAGCATAGCGGTCTACCCTAAGCTTGTCGAAGGGTTCTGATGACTAAATTTAAGTGCGTTTACGAACTGATTTGAAGCAATTTAGCTACGGTCCCGATAAAATTGGGAGATTTTCTAATGCATAAAGCGGGTTAAAGGAATTTACAGGAAAAATAGTCGCCGCTAAGAAGGCTAGAGTCCAATAATGAATTTCATTTCAGTAGACATAAAATCTTTAAGGTTAAAATATGCGAACTTCTAAAATGAAAACATAGAATTAAGCTTAAATTTGACTCGGAAAACCCTAAGCATTATAAGGCAAAGACTGCCATATACTAAAAAACCTATTTTGAAACCTATCATCATCGTACTTGCATTCATTTTGTTCTCTTGTGACAACACGTCGTCTAAAAAAGCCACTGTGGTCAGGGAAGAAATAGCACCTATTTTTCAGGAAGAAGCTCCCGTTCCGGACGATAAAATAGCCCTTAATTTCATCAATAATTACGTCAAATTCTGTAACGAAAACTCAGATACCAGTCTGGTGGATTGGGTAGAACGCCAATCTAACGTTACGGAAAACTTCAAAACTGAGGTGAAAAAACTTATGGAAGAAGTGGACCCAGAGTTTGGTTTAGGCTTCGACCCTATTTTTGATGGGCAAGATTACCCAGATGCTGGTTTTGAGTTAGAGAAAATCGAGCCTGATGCTGCCTTTATTACCGTTAAAGGAAAGGACTCTTCAGAAGATTTCAAGCTAAAAATAAAACTGGTACAGAAAGATGAAAAATGGCTGGTAGATGGCTCAGGTGTTATAAATATTGCCGGAGAAGACAGAATAAAGCGATAAGACCACCGATAAACAGAGATTGTATCCAAGTCGTAAACTTTCCTGTTAATAACCAGCCATCTATCAACAAAATAGGATTGGTTTATGGGTGTCACGCACACCGCATATTTGGTATGTAACAACCCAAAATTTAACTTGGAAAACAAATAAGAAGATACCAGATACAATTGAATCGATGAACATACAGTTAGCCCAAACTTAATATTATAAGTTTCAAAAAAAGCAGAGATTCGTCTTTGCTTTTTGCATTTAAAACGGGTTTGTTTGGGATGAATTAATTACCTTGGATTATAACATCTTCAAAATATGAAATACGCATATACCATTCTTTATGTAGAAAATGTGGCAGCCACCATAAGCTTCTATGAAAATGCCTTTGGCTTTAGTCAGAAATTCATTTCTCCCGAAAAAGACTACGCCGAACTAATATCCGGTGAAACCACGATTGCCTTTGCCTCCTTGGTCTTAGGAGCTGCTAATTTCAAATTTGGATTTGAAAGAATATCAGACGCCGCCAAGCCTTTTGGTGTAGAAATGGTGTTCAGCACAGAAAACATTGAGACCGATTTTCAAAAGGCCATAGACGAAGGTGCGAAATTGTTTGAGCCTATCGAAACAAAACCTTGGGGACAAAAAGTGGGGTACCTCAGAGATAATAATGGTTTCTTGATAGAAATTTGCACACCCATGAAAGGCTAAAACGTCCCAAACAGGTCTGAGCCAAGATTTGATAATAATTCCTTAATGTTTTGTTGCATATGTAAGCCGGATAGCCTGTTAATTTTGCAATCTAGTCATAAGAAATCAGAAAGTAAAAATAGCCACTACCACCAGTATTTGAGGGTTGTTTACAGACCATCAAGAAACATTAATGAACTTTCAAAGTTTAGAAATTTAAGAAGACACTACATCCACACAAAAGCTCCTAAAAAAGAACATCATCAGGGTAAGGCAAAAGCCACATAAAAGTCTCCTGATTTTGTTTTTAGCTTGCCACCACCACAAGCTATCACCACATATTGTTTACCATTTACCGCATAAACACTAGGAGAGGAATAGCCTGCTGCTGGTAATTTAGCTTGCCAAAGCAGCTCGCCCGTTCGTCTGTCAAAAGCACGAAACATTTCATCTTTGGTGGCTGCAATAAAAATGAGATTTCCAGCCGTAACGGCAGGACCACCGTAATTATCTGTTCCCGTGAGCGGTATTCCTCTGGCGGTTAACTCTGGATATTCTCCTAATGGCACTTGCCATAAATGCTCTCCAGAATGCATATTAATAGCGGTCAGCGTACCCCATGGCGGATTACTCACTGGGTAGCCATGACTATCATACCATCTATTATAACCCGTACCTACATATTCTGTTTTGGTATCCTCAGAATCACTTTTCACCGTTTCGTTTTGACCGTTCAGATAGTTCAAAATAGCTTTTCTTTCGGTATCAGAAATCTGAGAAAAAGAAGGCATTCGTCCACGTCCTTTTTTAAGAATTTGATAAAACTTATCGGTTTTCATCCGCTTCGTAATATTCAAAATACCCGGAATCGTTCCATCCTCATTTCCTTCGGCGTTTTCACCATGGCAAGTTTGGCATTTTTGGGTATAAAGCATTTTCCCTGTACTTTGTCCAGCTTGTTTAGTTATTGGTCTCAAACTGCTGTAAACAGGGTTTTGCTTGGCGGGAATGTACATCACTGCGTTTTCATCCACCGCAGCTCCCCCCCACTGGGCACCGCCATCTGTTCCTGGGTAAAATATGGTTTTCTTAAAACCTAATGGAATAAAAGGCTGACCAGAATTGGCATTCCGCAGGGTATCTCTTATTTCTTCCTTATTTTCTGCCAAATAGCTGATGTCCTTCTCTGTAAAACTTTGGCGTGTAAATGGTGCCGGGATAAGCGGAATAGGCTGCGTAGCAGCAGCTTGTTCTCCTGGAATAATAGAATTAGGAAACGCCCTTTCATCTATAGGAAAAATTGATTTTCCTGTTTCCCTGTCGAAAACAAAAACAAAACCCTGCTTACTTAATACCGAAACTACATCTATCTTTTTCCCGTCTTTATTTATCGTAAAAAGGTTTGGCGGAGCAGGAATATCTCTATCCCAAATATCATGATGAACGGTCTGGAAATGCCAGAGTCTCTTTCCTGTTTTAGCATCTAAGGCAATTAAACAGTTGGCAAAAAGGTTATCTCCTTTTCTGTTTCCGCCATAAAAATCGAATGCCGCTGAACCTGTTGGAGCAAAAACAATTCCCCGCTTTGCATCAATCGCCATGCCCATCCAGTTATTTGCTCCGCCCAAATTTTGGTAGTTGTCTTTTTCCCAGGTGTCATAACCGTATTCGCCCGGTTTAGGAATGGTATGGAACGTCCAGATTAGTTTGCCAGAAATAGCATCAAATGCTCGAATATCTCCTAAAAGTGCTGTAGCAGATTCCGCCAAACGACTGCCCACAATAAGCATGTTCTTATAAACCGCCACTGGCGTATTTACGGATAAATATTCATCGGCACCCGGCCTTCTAACACCATCCACCAGATAGATTTTACCTTTTTCCCCGAATGATGTAATGGGCTGACCATTTTTAGCATTCAGGCCATATAAATAAGCTCCATAACCAAAGAAAATACGACTTTCCTTACCGTCTGTCCAATAAGTTAAACCACGGCTAGTCATATTAAATGTTTCAATTTGGATGTTGGTTTTCCATATTTCTTGGCCTGTTTTTGCGTCTATCGCAAAGGCCTGAGAACCTGCAGAAACACCATAAAGCACCCCATCAATAATAATGGGGTTACATTGCATTTGGGTTATATTGGTAGCAACATCCGCACCACCGGAAGCATATCGCCAAGCTTCCTTAAGCGTTTTAACATTTTCGGTGTTTATTTGATGCTGACTTGAAAAATGATTTCTGTCATCTCCTCCATTATAACTTAACCAATCGGAATCTGAAGTAGGCCTTATGCCTGAAAAGAACAAAACAAGAACAGAGAGGATAAAGAATAGAGACTTTTTAGTATTCAAATCTTTGGGTTTAAGTAGTCTAAAAATAGCAATAATCCCACATAAATAGTTAGTGTTCTAGACGTAAAGTAAATATTGTCTTCATCCTTGTATACCCCTAAAGTTCAATATCTTGAAATCAGGTAAAAGCAACCTCATCTCACAGCACCGCATCTAGCCTAGAACATAACCCAACCCAAGCCCACCGCCATGTTAGAAAATCAAAAGGTCAATATCAAAATCAAACTCGCCGCTCTTTGGACATCACTGATGTTCTGTTACGTATACGGCGACTATTTCGAATTCTATACACCAGGAAAAATGGATAGTCTCATAAGTGGAGACCATATGTTAGACAGCCCTACTAAACTATTCGCGGCCTCCATAGTGTTAGCCATACCCGCCTGTATGATAGCCCTTTCCATAATTTTAAAACCCAGTATTAGTAAATGGATGAACATTGTTTTTGGTGTGTTATATACCGCAATGATGCTTCTCATAGCCTTTAATAGTTTTACACCATGGCAGGCATTTTATGCTTTTTACGCCATAGTGGAAAGCATAATTACATTGATTATTGTTTATTTGGCTTGGCATTGGCCTAAGCAGCGTACAGATTATCAAGAATAGAATTAAATGCCTTCTATAAAGCCCAGTATCGAGAGGAAAAGACAGCATTTATAAATTTTTATTCTTACAGATATAAGCTAAAAATGAAAACCCATTCAAGCCCATTCTGGTCTAAAAATGGTTGTATAATTATGTCTCATAATACGCAAGAAAAACATGCCAATCTCTCCAGAATAATCCGTAAACACAAAACGTAATACCCGCTTAAGCCATCTATACTAAAACACTAAGTATTAGATTTTAGCAGTGCTTATGTTTGTCGAAAAAAAACTTTGGAAAAGATATTTTTCCAACTACATTTATCCCTTAATAAGAGGGATAAGCGAATGTCCATTTGCTTTAGAATGGCATCACTCCATACTTCGATGCTCCTAAATAACTAATCAATGTATATTTTACTCCTCCTAGCCTTTGTCATTGGCTACTTTTTCATCGCACTTGAACATCCTCTCCGTATTGACAAGGCGGCATCTGCCGTTCTTACAGGGGTCGTTTGTTGGGCAATTCTGGTATTAGGTCAAGAACAAATTTTTCAGACCAGCCTAAGCGAGAACTTCTTTGAAGAAAATATCATCCACCATCTCGGAGAAATAGCTCAAATCCTATTTTTTTTATTGGCCGCAATGACCATTGTTGAGTTAATTGACACCCACAACGGCTTTGAGGTGATTACCTCCAAAATAAAAACGACCAACAGGGTTAAATTACTTTGGATATTGAGCATCGTTACATTCATTCTTTCTTCTGTTTTGGACAATCTGACTACATCCATAGTACTGGCAACCTTGCTAAAAAAACTAGTTAAGAAAAAAGAAGACTTATGGTTTTTTGGAGGTATAGTGGTCATTGCTGCCAATGCAGGTGGTGCTTGGTCGCCTATTGGAGATGTTACCACCATTATGCTGTGGATAGGTGGACAAATTACAGCTGCCAATATTATTTCCAGTATTATTTTGCCGAGTATTATATGTTTAGCTGTTCCATTGATTATCCTTTCTTTTATCAAAAGTGGCAATGTGTCGCAGCCAAGCAAAACGGAAACAAACGAGCATGCAGTGCTTACCAATAAATTTGAATCCAATTTGGTACTATGGTTGGGCATAGCAGGTTTACTTTTTGTGCCTATTTTCAAAAACTTCACGCATTTACCTCCATTTATGGGCATGCTTTTTAGTTTGGGCGTGCTTTGGGTGGTAACGGAGTTTATGCATAAAAACAAAGCTGACAAGCACCGTCAAGCCCTAACGGTGTCTGGTATCATCCGACAAGTAGACACCACCAGTATCCTTTTTTTCCTAGGAATTCTTTTGGCCGTGGCTGCTTTACAGACCGCTGGGCATTTAAGTGATTTCGCTACTATCCTTGACCAAAATTTTGGTGATATTTATGTCATCAATGTGGTTATAGGATTAGTTTCATCTATAGTGGATAATGTGCCTTTGGTGGCAGGAGCCATGGGAATGTACCCTTTAAGCACATATCCTCCAGACCATTTATTCTGGGAGCTACTGGCCTACTGTGCCGGAACCGGCGGCAGTGTGTTAATCATAGGTTCTGCTTCTGGGGTGGCCATTATGGGAATTCTTAAAATCGATTTCATTTGGTATCTGAAAAGAATAAGTTGGTTGGCTTTAGTGGGTTATATTGCGGGAGTACTTGTTCATTATTTTTTAAATTAAATTCTCATATATAAATTCCATCCTTAGGGTTTTCTGTGGAAACATTAAGAAGAAAGCAAGTCGGTGTTTGATTGAACGATTGAGACTTATTATGCTATTAAAACTATAAAAAAATGTTAGATTAGATTATAAAATCCTTGGATAGACTTAAAGGATATCAGCATATTAGAAACATTAATAACAACAATCATGACACTTTTTAAAGCCATAAATCTATTTCTTCTGACCTTACTCTTTTCTTTCACTATCGGATGCCAGCCAAAAGAAAATCCTAAAACATCATCGGCTGAAATTAAAAATAAAATCAAAACACAGGTTGACAGCCTCTATCAAGTCTATGAAAGATTTGATTATGATTGGATGGATTTTTATCAGGATGAGTTTACAGCCATTTATCCAGACGCTCCCATTGAATTGATAAAAAAGGACGCCTTTAAAGCACAATGGAAAGATATCTATGCGAAATACAATATTCAGCTGATTGACCGGGGCGAGCCCACAATTATAGAAACTGACGATATGGCCATTTCTTATAATAGCTTCAATGAAATTTTCATTAATAAGGAAACCAAGGACACTGTTAAAAATGTTGGAACGTACATCATAGTCTGGAAAAGACAAGCTGACGATTCTTGGAAAATAGCATTCGAAACCTTACATAATATTTAAAACTTTATCTCTTGTTTACTTCTTTTACAACTTAGTATTTTCCTGTATTGACGCTAATATCAGCAGGACTTATTTCTTTTATTTCGCATGATTCAGGGTGCTGGCATCAGGAAAATAAATACGCATTACCCCAGCTATTGCCTTGAAAATAGTGCGTTTATTAAACCGGAATTAATGCATATTTTTATGAGTAAATGAAGTGACAGCTAAGCAATAATTATAACCCGTTTAAATGAAAAGCCTGCTCAAAAAACTTACTTGGTACCTTTTTGTTTTATTATGTATCCTTATTGGACTTTATCCCTTAATCTACTTTTTTATTGATAGACGTTTTGGTTTGTTAGGTTCTAAGTCTCCAGAACTGTTAGCTGCCACTTTATGGAACGCGGCTTTTTATGTGCACATCCTTTTAGGCGGTTTAGCACTTCTCATTGGCTGGAGTCAGTTTAGTTTGAAGCTCAGAACACGGCACTTAATGTGGCATAGAAGAATAGGGACCGTCTATATGCTTGCTGTCTTAATAAGTGGGTTCTGTGGCATTTATATAGGATTTCACGCAACCGGTGGACTTATAAGTCAAACGGGCTTTATCGGTTTAGGTCTAGTGTGGCTGAGCACCACAGCTATGGGGTTTAAAGCCATCAAAAACGGTAATGTGCTACAGCATCAAAACTTCATGATATACAGCTATGCCACCTGTTTTGCGGCTGTTACCCTAAGAATATGGCTACCCTTGCTCACCATTGCCTTGGGAGACTTCCTTCCGGCTTATCGTATCGTCGCTTGGTTGTGTTGGGTGCCTAATTTAATTGTCGCCTATTTCATAGTTAAGCTTAAAAACTAACACATTAATATTTACCTAAAGGCATCTACGGATAAAAGCCCTAAAAACCTCTTAGATTTAGTTCAAACTTTATATTGGAAATAGGTAACCGTATTATTAAAAAATAAAATCTTATGAAACTTGGATTAATCTTGACAGCATTTCTTTTTATTTCCAAATTTGGATATGGTCAGCATTATACTAAATCAACCCATGATAAGTATTTTAAAATTTCCAAAGGTTCGGCAGTAACTAATGCCTACAGAACCACTATATCATCTGATATAGACAGTACCTGGAATAAGTGGAGTGAAAAAGGATACTATTTCGGATTTGACCCCAAACTTACTCCAATGTATACCACTGTCGACGGTATTTTAAGTACACCATATATGATACAGGTGAGAGGTAATAGCATAGAAAAAAACAAAAAACGTTGGGGATTTCATGTTTTTGAAGGCTATGCCAATGACGATAAATCGAGAATTACAATGCTGGTAAACAAACATTTTGAAGAAGGAAGACCTGTGGCTGAGATGTATTATTACAGCCCATTATGGGGACATTCAGATGCTACCTATAATTGGTTTCGCATTGGTTCTGACGTAAGACAACATTCTTTTCTTTTCGGAAGAGATAAGGCTATCTTTTACGGCTCTTTACAATTAACAAATACCTTATCCTTAGGGAAAATTGGCGTAGATAACATTAGAAAAGAACAACCAGAGGGTGATGACGAAACAAATTATAGCGAGAGTGCTAAGTATGTCAACTACAAATCACTAAAAAACAGTGATGATGGTACTATTTTCTATGATAAGGATAATCACATCGTCGTTATTAAGGTTGATGGAGAGTGGATGAAATTAAAGGTTGAATCCTTACCAAAAAATATCAATTACGATTTTTAGGAAAATGAAAATTGGTCAGAATTCCTTATTACGATTATGAAACCTGTTTACCAAAAGCCATGAAGACCTTAATTTAAGTATGCCCCGAACTCCCACTATCTAGCCCCTCAATCGCTAAATTATGCTGACATATTAAAATCAATTCGAGCTCAAAAAGACCTCGAACAGCAGTATCTTCCACAAATTAAACTAGCTTTAAAATGAAATGTTTGTATATAATGGCATGTATTTAACTTAAATAACGCTAGGATGACCTACATTTTAAAACAATAATGAGATGAATAAGGACAAAAGTGCCATTTCGGGAAAGAGCCTGCTAGAAAACCAAAGGGTGAATTTGAATTCGCTGAGACACAGTATCAGTCAACTGATTTACCAAGACTATCCAGAAATAGCCAAAGACGGCTGCATTTCTAAAGAGGAATTAAACTACTACAGAGAGAAATACCTGGTCCAAATCTTGGGTAAAAACCTGGAAGAAATAACAGAGCAAGAAAAAATAGTGATTCAGTCAATCACTAATCACACAAGGTTGACAGATAGCTCAAGCTTGGTGTTAAGTCAGCCTACTTTGGGTCAGCGAATTGCAGATAAGGTGGCAACTTTTGGCGGGAGCTGGACTTTTATCATAGCCTTCGGCTTCTTTATTCTGGTCTGGATTTGTGTGAACATCTACTGGCTAGCCAACAAGGGCTTTGACCCCTACCCTTTTATTCTTTTGAATCTCATTTTATCATGTCTAGCATCGATGCAAGCTCCGGTAATTATGATGAGCCAAAATAGAAAGGACGAGAAAGATAGAATTGAAGCAGAAAAAGACTATTTGATAAACCTAAAATCTGAATTAGAGATTAGGACCTTGCACGAGAAAATTGACCATTTGATGCTACATCAGCAGCAAGAGCTACTAGAGATGCAGAAGATTCAAGTAGAAATGTTAAACGATATTTTAAACAAGTGAGTGTTCGATATGATCAAAAGCATCAAATCTTAATCCTAAAATAATCATCCCATTTATATATATCACTTACATTCATTCCGCTCATCTTTGGCACCCCAGCTATCTAAACTTCTTAAAATGTTCTCAAGAGATTTCCCTCTCTCACTCAGCTCGTATTCTACTCTGGGAGGAACCACGGGAAAAACTTTTCTGATGACCAGGCCATCTTTCTCTAATTCCCGTAGCGTTTGCGTAAACATTTTATTAGAAACCCCTTTAATTTTCTTTTGTAAAATTCCAGAGCGTAAGGCACCGTCCAAAAGATGAAATAAAACCAAAGGCTTCCATTTTGTTCCAATTAAGGTCATGGTATAGTGAAGCGGACAGGAATTATCTTCTTTCATATTTTATTCTTAACTATCTATTAATAAGCTATTAACTCTTTTAGTATACTATAACACTTTTAGGTAAGTTATTGCGATTGGTGACAATATAGCCTTATTTTGTATTTTAAATAAAAATATCTTATGAATTCAAATAAAAATTATCCGAAATCATTTTCGCACATTGGAATTACGGTACCAAATATTTCGGAAGCCGTAAAATTCTACTCCGAGGTAATGGGTTGGTATGTTATTATGGAACCTGCCGTAGTAAAGAAAGAGAGCGATACCGCTATTGGAATAATGTGTATTGACGTTTTTGGTGATGATTGGGAGGAGTTTGAAATTGCACATCTGGCCACCTCAGACGGCATTGGAATAGAACTATTCTCTTTCCCTCATGGGGTGAAAGAAGCCCCCGAATTTAGCCCTTTTAATACTGGCCTATTTCACTTTAGTGTTCAAGACCCAAATATTGAGGAGTTAACTAAAAAGATAGTGGCATATGGAGGAAAGCAAAGAATGCCTATCCGAGAATATTATCCCAATGACAAACCTTATAAAATGGTTTACGTCCAGGACCCTTTCGGTATTGTTTTCGAAATCTATACGCATAGTTATGAACTGACCTATTCTTCTGGTGCCTACGCAAAATAAAACGCAGCAGGCTATTCCTATGGAGTGCTTAAGTCAAGACCATTTTAACCCATACCATGCATTAGAAAACACATGATTTATTAAGCTCTCAAGGCTAAAACCGTTTTCGGTCAATCTGTTAATATTCAAAGCTTAAAAACAACAAAAAATCCAGCTGACAAATGTCAACTGGATTTTTAATTCAACCTATTAGGTCTATTTTTTAAGCTTCTGCATGTAACCATGCTTTTTTAGCATAAAGTGTTTCTTCGTCTTCCACCCTATCTGGATCTGGAACACAGCAGTCTACTGGGCAAACCGCAGCACACTGAGGCTCCTCATGGAAACCCATACATTCTGTACACTTATCAGAAACTATATAATAAAACTCGTCAGAAACGGGTTCTTGATCGTCTTTTGCATCGATAATGGTGCCATCACCAAAATCTACTTCTTCTAATGCCGTTCCTCCAGCCCAAGTCCATTCAACACCACCCTCGTAAATAGCGGTATTTGGACATTCCGGCTCACATGCTCCACAGTTAATACATTCGTCTGTTATAATAATCGCCATAGCAAATTGCAGTTCCGTTGTTTATTCAAATAAAGAACAAATATAAGCCTACAAAGTTTCAGGAGCTTAGTAATTTTGTAGCGAATAATAAAAAATGCAAAGCGGCATTAAAAAAATGACATTAGAAAAAAGAATAGTCCCATTTTCAAAATTAGGCGATTTTCTCACCTCAGAAGCAAATCAAGAAGATTTAAAGTATTGGGCTGCCCAGTGCAAAAACGAAAATGGCTGGTTTACGGAAGATAATGTCTTACTTTCTTTACAGAATATAGGAAAAGAATTTCTTAACAAAGAGGCTTTAGAGAGCTTTGCCTCCGGCATAATAGAAAACTCAGAGCCTAAGAAAATAGGGCTGGTTTCTGCAGGAAATATTCCCTTAGTGGGCTTTCATGATTTACTGTGTATTCTGCTTACAGGAAATGTTGCCTTACTAAAATTAAGTAGTTCCGATAGCATTTTAATGCGTAAAATGATTGCCAAGCTTATAGAATTTGAACCCGAACTAAATGAGCAAATTGTGATAGCAGACAGGCTAAATGACGCCGATGCTTTTATAGCCACAGGAAGCAATAATTCCTCTAGATACTTTGAATATTATTTCGGTAAAAAGCCCAATATTATTAGAAAAAACAGAAGCTCGGTAGCTGTTTTAAATGGAGCCGAAACAGGTCAGGAATTAAGGGATTTTGGTAATGATATTTTCCAATATTTCGGTCTGGGATGCAGAAATGTCTCGAAAGCTTTTGTGCCGAAAGGCTATGATTTCACGCCGTTTTTCCAGGCCATAGAATACTGGAATACCATTCAAATTCATCATAAATACAATAACAACTACGACTATAACAAGTCAATTTATTTGGTAAATATGAACCACCATTATGATAATGGCTTTCTTCTGGTTACAAAGAGTGAGAATCTGGTAAGCCCGATAAGTGTTTTGTTCTATGAAGAGTACGAAAACGAGGCACAATTAAAAGAGATGCTAGAACAGCATGAGGAGAGTATTCAGTGCATTGTCGGCAAGAATCATATTCCTTTTGGCGGAAGTCAAACTCCAAGTATAAATGACTTCGCCGACAATGTAAACACGATAGAATTTTTAAATAACCTTAAATAGGACTAAAGATAGTATCTCTATAGTCTCTCATGGCCATTTTAATCACTTCTTTGGCTTCTTCCACACCGTAGTCATGTGCAATAACACAGTGCTTTGGCTCGTGTGGAAGGTTTTTATAAGTTAAGAAATAGTGCTTAAGTCTTTCCACTACGTCTTTAGGCATATCTTTCAAATCTTTGTATTCTCCATAGATATGGTCTCCTACTAAAACGGCAATAATCTTGTCGTCTGCTTCTCCTTTATCTACTAAACACAGTCCACCAATTGGTCTGGCTTGTAATAAAATATCTCCGTGAGGAATATGGTGAGAGGATAATACACAAATATCAAGTGGATCGCCATCACCAGCAGTTACGCCTTCGGCACCGCTATTTATCGCGTATTCCGCTATTCTTGCCCCGCAGTAGGTTCGTGGAATAAAACCATATAAAGAAGGAACAATGTTGGAATATTTTTGAGGTCTATCAATACATAGATACCCAGTTTCCTTATCGATTTCGTATTTGATAGTATCAGAAGGTACAATCTCAATAAAGGTATTTACAATATTCGGGGCATCATCTCCAATAGAAATCCCATGCCAAGGGTGTGCTTTATAAACAGGTTTCATTATTCTGATTTATTAATATTTTGCAAAGATAATTAAATAGATTACGCTATCACTTAAAACATCTCAATAAGTCATTTCAAAGCGAAAGTGCCCTATAAATAACTATACTTTATAGAAAAATTTCAAACCGCTCTTCTTGGAATCATACCAGTATCGTTTAAGCAAAACAGTACCGTTTAAACTATTTCGGCAAGACAAAAACAGCCCTTCAAGGCACGATATAGGGAAGCGATTCCCAAAATCCATCTCTTTTACTAATGAGTCTGGTTTCTATCAATCCTCTACCCTTTTCTGGCTTCTTATAATCTATTGGAATGTAGAAATTCTTAATCAAAGTGCTGCCTTCCGGAAAATTAAAGACTTCCAGCTCATCATAATTAATTTTGCCACCCTCCGGGAGGGCGACAAATCGGAGTTTCTCTGCATAGTCTGAAAATAGAGGTGTTTTTAAAGAGTAAGGATACACACCGTAAGCAGGAACAAGCTCGCTCAAGATGCTTTAAAAAAACCATAATCAGACAATTTCGTTTTCTCTTTTGCCATTTCAGACTGTTCGAAAAAAAAGAAAAAAGGAATTAAGTATAGCAGACTAAAAGTATAAAGTTTCATGGTATCAAATATAATTTATCAGCACCAATCAAGCGGGTTTAATTGAATTTTCGAACAATTTAATGCATTATCGATAGCAAGCATCAATAAAACGCACTCGGCGAAAACGATTATTCGCTTAATAACGTATCTACCAAGATAAAGTAAGGCACTTCACTAATAACTTCTCCCAAGCCCACTATAATTTCATGAAAACCATTATTCAAACACCCACTGGAAACCAGCTTGTTAGTAATGAGTTCTATCGGAAATTGAACTTCACTCCTCTTAATACCAAGAGTTCAAATACCGTTTCAGACGGAAGGGTTGTTATTGAAATAAACCCAGAGCCTTTTGCCCGACTTGGTATTAAGCTTTACAAACCCTCATGGCAAAAGGAATTAGAGGCTTTGAAAGAAATTACCGAGATAAACGATTTAAAAAAAAACTATTCTTTTGTAACTCCCTCTGGGATGTGGGTTTACCTGATTGAGAAAAAACTGAAGCATCCAATGCTAGAAAATTTCAATTTGTCTGTTTTAGGTAATAACATGGGCATAAGTTTAGAGAGTCCAAATCTCGCACTATCCACCAAGCTTTTTGAATTTATTGGCTTTGAAGTTATCTCCGGTTCAGAAAGCGACAGTTGGATTTCTTTAAAAAATGAAAACAACTTAAATATAAGTCTCATGAGTCCTTTTACATGCCCTCACCTCTTCTTCAATCCTTCTCTTACCTTCTTTAATGGTAAAAATAACATAGATATTATCAAGAAAATAAGAACGCTTCAAATCCCCATTACGGAAGAAATCACCGCGTTTAACCCTGAAGGGAAAGTGGATAATATTATTATTAGAGACCCTGGAGGCTTAGGCTTTTTTATTTTTAATGACTAAAGTATGATGACTTTAATAGCCTTTTTTATTCAAAAATACCTGTAGGCTCATCGTCAAAACTCTTGACGTTTTTGTCCTTCCAATACGCCTTGATGCCATCCCTGCCCTTGTTTTCTGCCCATTTTTCTAGGACGTCTCTTTCTTCTTTAAAATCCATAAACGGCACGGCAAAACCACAGGAAGTCTGTACCATTTCCACGTTTACTTCGTAAAGTTGTCTGGCTCCGTTGCTCACTGGAAATAAAGCATTCCGCTCATCCCATCCTTCGTCTCTTTCGTGATAAACCTTGGCGGTACCATAGCAGCGAAGAATCATAGGTTTGCCCTCAAAAGCACACCACATCAGCGTCATTCTATTCACTTTTTGAAGATGTGCTGCAGTTTCGTTTCCGCTACCAGTAAGATTTCTCCAAATGATTTTATTTGGTCCCAATACCCTTAATGAATCTCGCCCTTTTGGAGATACATTCACTTTTCCGTCTGTCATAGCGGTACCCACAAAAAACATATGCTGAGCTGCTATAAAAGACTTTATTTCTTCTGAAATTTCTGGGTGTACTTTTGCCATGGGCATAAGATTAATGAGTAACTGAAACAAAGTTAAGGTCACAGCTTTAAAATCTTTAGCGTATTTGGTTCAAAAATCAGCTTTTACTGAATGCTAGTTTAGCACCCAAAGCTAGGAACAGCCCTCCCGTACTTTTGTCTAGCCAGTATTTTATCTTAGGATTACTTCTAAAACTGCCAGAAAGTTTGGCTGCAAAAATGGCTACCCCTATACACCAAATGGCACCTGTAAAGAGAAAAGTAAAACCCAAAAGCAAGAAAGGTATAGCGTTATCTGCATATTCTGAGTTTATAAATTGTGGTAAAAAAGCCAAGAAAAATAAGGCCACTTTTGGATTCAGCAAATCTGTAAGTACACCAGACCAAAATACTTTTTTCAGGCTTTCTGTTTTCACTTCTTTCGCTTCTATGTCCATTTTACTTTCCTTTGAAAGCAGCAGTTTCAATCCTAAAAACACCAAATATGCGGCTCCTAGATACTTTACTACAGAAAAAGCTAAGGCAGATTTTGCCAGTAAAATGGATAAGCCAAAAGCCGCCATAATACAATGAATGAGGGCTCCACCCAAAATGCCCAAAGCAGAATAAATCCCGGATTTCTTGCCTTGAGAAATACTCCTTCCAAGAATAAACATGGTGTCTGCTCCTGGAGCAATATTGACAAGGATACCACTCAATAAAAACGCCCAAAAGTTGATAATTCCGAACATAAACTAAAAGTTTTAAACCTAGTTATTAGTATAATATTGATTCTAAGATATTTCAAAAACCCGAAGCTCTTTAATAAGATTTCCCTCGCTTTGCAAAAGTCTTCTTAATGTTAAAAGAAATATTGGTTTGCTTCTAAACATGCAAGAAACTAGCAAGCATTGATTCTGTTATCACACGAGACAGGGATATAATCTTGGACGTCGATTTGTTGATTTGCATAAGATTAAGTTCATGTAAATTGGTTTTATTAAGCTAAAAAAATGAGTAGATTGAAGTTACAAGCAAACTATTGTATAGAAGCTCATTAGAACCATTTGACCCCACGAAATACAATGACACTTCTACAGACATATCACATTTTCGAACATAAAAAGAAGCTAAAATATGGACTTCTATTAGGTCTTTTTATGTTGATTATAACAAATATAGCTTTGGATTATGAGTCAGCACAATTTCAAAACGGGGCTTTTTACATTTCGGAGTCTTTACTCTTTAGCTCTTTTTGGGTACTGTTCCTTCCCTTTTTATTTATACTCTTGAAGCAGTCAAAGGCTAAAATGAAGCCCAACTTACTTCTAACGGGTTTAATAATTACCGTGCATTTAATTACTTATCCAGCATTGGTATGGGCTTTATCTAAAACTTTCTATAACCACACGTTTTCTTATGCTCAGACTTTTCATTTTGGATTATCGGCCAACTTGTTAGAAACCCTTATCATTTACAGCTTCGCCATTATTCTATTTAATGTTGACAAGATTAAACTTCCCTCAGATTCTACAACGCCTGAAAAAGTAATCACAACTAATAGCTTAAGTTCCCTCTTAATTTCCGACCACAATAAAAAGGTAATTTTGCCTGTAGGCGACATTTACTATTTAACAGCCAATTCGCCCTATGTAAATGTTCATGGCGTTTCAAAAAAATATTTGCACGCTGAAACGCTAAAATCCATTGAATCTCAACTGGACCACAATCAATTTGTTCGTATACATAAATCTCATATTGTGAATATCACAAAGGTGTTTTCCATTAAATCTCGTAAAAACGGAGACTACGACATTACGCTTACAGATCATACTACGCTGAGAGTAAGTCGCAGTTATGCTCAAGATTTCAAAACCAAGCTGGATAGCTCTCATCGTTTCACCGCAAATTAAACTCCACTCGCACCATTATATTAGAACACAGAAAGTTTATAACACGAGTTTTACACAAAAATCCCGACAATATGAGCAGGTTAAGCTTTAGTAAATACTTTTTGCTTTCATGTTTTTTTTCCGTGAGCTGTAATGGTCAAACGACTGACTTTTCGAAAAATGGCAGAAGTAAAATAGTAGGCGGTGGATGTGATGGCTGTGAACTGATGTATATCGGAATGCCAAAAGAAATTCCTTCCTCAAACACCAGCCTTGCCTGGAATGAAACAGGTCAAAAAGTAATGATAACAGGAACGGTATATCAGATAGACGGAAAGACGCCGGCACCTGATGTCATTATCTATTACTGGCAAACAGATAATGAAGGTTATTATTCACCAAAACTTGGTATGATTGAGCAGGCAAAAAAGCACGGGCTTATTCGTGGCTGGGTTAAGACTGATTTAAATGGAAAATACACCATTAAAACCATTCGACCAGCACCATATCCCAAGCAATTAATGCCTGCCCATATTCATTTGTCTATTAAAGAACCAGACGTCTATGATGAATACTACACCGATGAAATCACCTTTGATGATGATAAATTTCTAATACCATATTTCAAGAAATATCCTAAGGAAAATCGTGGTGGAAATGCAGTCGTAAAAGTACTTTTAAAAGATAATTTACAAATTGTAGAGCACAATATCGTACTGGGATTAAACATTCCAAATTATCCAAAAGAAAGTACGGTCAATAACATTTCAGGCTTAAACATTGGAGAAGCACAACCCTCCTTTACGCCTTTCCACGCCTATGGACCAGACAAAGGAACCAGAACCTGTCCTGTCTGTAAATACGGCCGTTATCACGGCATAATCTATTTTGTAGGCCATAATCCTAACTGGCAGGATATAAATAAATGGCTGACTTTTTTAGAGATAGAAAGTGAGAAACGGAAAAGTTACCTGAAGGTCTATTTTGTTTACGGAAATGAAAAAAACTATAACCAAGAAGCACGACAATCCAAACTTGAAAACTTGGGTTCTGAGCTCCATCTTCAGCATACTGCATTGACTTTCGTACCCTCTTTTACCGACCATAAATCGGAAGCTCATCGCAATAAGATAAACCCAGACCGAGAAAATACTTTTATCATCTACAAACATGGAAACATCGTAGATAAGTATATTGACTTGTTAGCTTCAGAGGACAATTTCAATACTATTTCTGCTTCTTTGGACAGAACACAAGGAATTTATTTTGATTTGCCTGAGCCCAAACACAAATAGAATAACCTTAAAGTTCATAATCCTGAAGGCAACATTTTTAAGATGCATTCCTTTTGGTAGTTCAAGGAGAAAGCAATGCATTTCACTTAAACCTTTCAGCAAAACTTGTTTGAAAACTTACTTGCTTTATGGCAGTAAGCGAATATTCCCAAAGGTGGTGAAAATGAAATTTGACTATATCAGAACTTAAATTTAGGCAGAAAATACTGAAAACCTAATCGTGACATTTCACTAAAAATAACCCCTTACTATGAGCTTAATGCTCCTAAATGAGATTGACTTCCATAAGGAATGTTCTTCATGTATATAAAAATCCCAGTATTAAATTTTAAGATTTTACTCATTTTAGCTCTGCCCTTTTTAAGCTGAAGGCATTTTGCTACCTTAAGCCTTTCTTGTAAGCTCAAAAGATTCCAATTTAACCATGATAAGTTTAAGAACAGCACTCCTCAGTATATTCCTATTTTCGGCCTTTTTAATAGGCTGCCAGTCTTCAAACGAAACTGCTGAACAAACACCTACCAAGGTGGCTATAGATTCTATAGCCTACCAAAGCGAAGATTTAATTGTAAAACGTCTATCAGAACATACTTATCAGCATATTTCGTTTCTAAATACCGACGATTTTGGGCGAGTGGCCTGCAATGGCATGTTTGTCATAAATGATGGAGAAAGCATGGTTTTTGACACCCCTTCTGATAGCAGTAGCTCAGAGGAACTAATAGCTTTTCTTTCCGATAGCTTAAAGACAAAAATTAGGGGAATGGTAGCCACCCATTTTCACGACGACTGTATTGGAGGAATAACTCAGTTTCAGGCAGCCAAAGTCCCTACCTACGCTTCTTATAACACCATTGCCCACATTGGCACCACTTTCTTAGTGCCCATTCATGGATTTGATGACATCCTTAAACTCAAAGTAGGCGGAGAAAATGTTTTTGCAGAATACTATGGTGAAGGCCACACCAGAGATAATGTGATAGCCTCTTTCCCACTAGACAATGTCATTTTTGGTGGCTGTCTGATTAAGGAAGTAGGAGCTAAAAAGGGCTATCTAGGAGACGCAAATATTGCTGCATGGCCAGAAACAGTGACCAAACTAAAAGCAAAACACCGGAATGCTAAAATCGTAATCCCGGGCCATGGTAAGCCAGGCGGTACTGAACTGTTCGATTACACCATAGAGCTTTTTCAATAATCTTATATTTCTATTTCAAAACGAAAAAATCAGGCATGTCTTAACAAGATATTGGTAATTAAGAAGGTAACTTCAACTTATTAAAATCTAGAGCACAAAACTTAGAAGATTTTCATTTTTTTTAAACCTAATGAATGAGCAAACCGTTTATTCTTTGTCAACACAAACATGAAAAAGCTTTAGAACATTTATAATGAACAGAATAGTAGAAATAGAAAAAGAGCTGAGCGACCTAAGACATCAGCTAAGAACGCACAAACTTTATGAAAACCTAAGAAGCCTAGAAGACATTAAAGTCTTTATGGAAAATCATGTTTTTGCGGTATGGGATTTCATGTCTTTGCTGAAAGCCCTTCAAATAAAACTCACGACTACAGAAATACCTTGGACACCGAAAAAGGATCCTGTTTTGGCCAGATTTATCAACGAAATAGTTCATGGAGAGGAGAGTGATATCAATGAATTAGGCGAAGCCAAAAGTCATTTTGAAATGTACTTAGAAGCCATGAACCAAATAGGTGCTAGTACATTAGAGATTGACAGGTTTATTGAACTCATTATAGATAAGGAGTCTGTCAGTGATGCTCTTGGAGCTTTAAAAATACATGATGAAGTGGCTAACTTTGTTAATTTCACCTTTAGGATTATTGAAACCGAACAGCCTCATTTGGTGGCTGCAGCCTTTACTTTTGGTAGAGAAGACCTGATTCCAGATATGTTCATGGAGATTTTAAAAGGAGCGGATTCCAAGAACGAACACTATAATAAACTAACTTACTATCTAGAAAGACATATTGAGCTAGATGGTGATGAGCACGGTCCACTCTCCCTAGAAATGATAAGAGTACTTTGTGAAGAAGATTCTGAAAAATGGTCGGATACCTTTACAATAGCTAAACAGGCCTTAGAGCAAAGAGTGAAACTTTGGGATGCCATATCGAAGCAAATTGAAATCAAAAGCCTAGTCTTGGGGTAAAGTTTTGAATAATAGCTCCAAATTTAAATATAGTAAACCTTGAAAGACCCATTTTTTACGGCTTTTGAGCACACTCCAGATATCCCGAACTTACCTCATAAGTTTACATACCCTTTTGATTATAAAGTAGATGACATTTGCCTTTTAGCAGCAAAAAAACTTCAAGAACACCTCAATAACCAGACCGATTGGATTCATAATTTCGGCTTAGTGCCAGAAATAGATGGACCAGTCATTGGAAAGATGTTTGGTGTGATGGTGGTTGAAACACAAGAAAATGAAATTGGTTATTTATCAGCTTTTTCTGGTAAACTAGCCGGTGGAAATAACCACGCTAAATTTGTACCTCCCGTTTATGATGCTTTGATAGAAGGCAGTTTCCTGAATTTAGGTATGCAGGAGCTCACCAGAATGGGAGAAAACATCAAAAAACTTCAAAAAACGGCTTCTTCTAAAGAAATCAATGATTTGAAAGATGCTCGAAAAAAGTATTCCCAGACACTTCAAAATAGGCTTTTTGACCACTATTTCTTTCTAAATGCTCTTGGAGAGAAAAAAAATATTCGAGAAATATTTAAGAATAATATCAATTGCAATCCGCCGGCTGGTGCAGGTGAATGTGCTACGCCAAAACTACTTCAATACGCCTTCCTGCATAAAATGAAGCCCATTGCCATGGCAGAGTTTTGGTGGGGCAAATCTCCTAAATCCGACTATTGGAAACATGGTGCTTTTTATCCGGCTTGTGAAGAAAAATGTCGACCTATATTAGGGCATATGTTAAAAGGTATTTTGGTAGACGAGAAACCCAAGCGAACCTAAAAAAACGACATAAAGTGTTAACAATCAATAACATTTTGTTTTAAAAATGTTAACATAAAGTATAGGGATCTGTCTTCACTTTTACGGTTTAACAAACCAAAACTTAAAGACATGAAATCAAAATTACTCTTTCTACTGCTCATCTGTTTCTATAATGGCTTCGGTCAGCTTGTCATTCAGCCTAATATCAAAATCCCATTGGACAGTTTGAAACGAGTTGTGTTTCAAGACGCTTTAAACGATTTTCTAGAAGCGGCTCATAAAGGAGTCAAAGGCAATCCTTACCAGTTTGAGGGTGAAAAACTATCAACACAACTACTTTTAGATGAAATGGAAGGCATTACAGCTGGGAAGCTCTACCAGCCTTATCTTTTAAATATGATAGAGCAGCAGAAAGGCACCTATCTTATTCAGATGGCGTATTTACAAGTGCAAAATGGGGAACTTATTTTAAAGGCCAATTTACAACTGATAGCCCATCAGGAAGCCGACCACTTTAAATTCTCAACACCTCTAAAGAGAAACACCTTACACTGGAAATCTAAACAAATTGAGAACACTACCTTCTACTATCAAGCCAATCTCAATTTTGAAAATACGCTGGCATATGTACATAAAACAGCGGAATTTGATACTAAACTGAAGCTTCTTCAAAAAAATACGGCCATTTATCTTACAGAAAATCTAATAGACCTTTTGAAACTTATTGGTATAGATTATATGGCTCCTTATAATGGACGCACACACGGCTCTACTATGGCCTCACTGGATAATGATCAAATTATAATCCAAGGAATAGGCGACCCTAATTTCGAAAATTTTGATACTCATGATTTATGGCATGACAGGCTCGGTTTGGCGATAAATAGGAATAAAACCAATAGACCTGTGGATGAAGCCTGTGCTTATCTTTATGGCGGAAGTTGGGCTTATTCTTGGGATGAAATTCTAAACAAGTTTAAGGCTAAATATGCCTCTAAAAAAGACATTGATTGGAAGTATTATAAAGAAAATCCTGAGAATTTTGGGGAAAGCCAAGACAAGCATTTAATGGTTGATTATGTGGTAAATGCTCTTATTATAGATAAACTAGAAAAGGAAAAGGGCTTTGCTGCTGTTTGGGAATTGCTGCGTTGCGGAGCGTATCAAAAAGGGAATGCAAATTACTACGAAACCTTAGAAAAACTTACTGGAACCAATCAAGATGTCTATTCGGATATGGTATGGGCTTTAATTAATTCTTCAAAATAATAATGGAATTAGTCAGGCATTCTAAGTCATAAATTCTATTTTTAAATAAATTTAATAACTCATGTTTAATCAAAGCTTCGAAACCTACTTTCAAGGTTTTGATTATGAGTGTTAAAGCAACAACCCAATCATTGAACCTATGACGAATATCAACAGAAGAAACTTCCTTAGAAAAACATCACTTTCCGCAGCTACTATCACGGCGGGCTCACTCTTGGCTCAAGCCGCCGAGGCTCAAACAGCTAGAAAGTCTACCGCCCAATACATGGGGGATTTTGCAGCACCAAAGCTCCCAAAAATAAAAGCCGCATTTATAGGTGTAGGCTCCAGAGGACCTGGACATATGAAGTTTTTTGCTGAAATGGAAGGCACAGAAGTGGTAGCCATCTCAGATTTATATGAAGACAACGCCACCAAATGGGCGGCCAAAGCCAAAGAAATTGGTAAAGGTCAAAGACATAAGAATGTAAAAACTTACTTTGGAGCAGAAGATAAATGGAAGGTCATGCTCCAAGAGATAAAACCTGATGTCGTTTTCATTGCCACCAATTGGAGTAATCATGCTCCTATGGCCATTGAAGCCATGAAACAGGGAGCTCACGCTTTTGTGGAAGTACCTATCGCTCTCACATTGGAAGAAATGTGGGAAATAGTAGATACCTCTGAAGCGACCCAAAAGCACTGCATGATGATGGAAAACGTCAACTATGACCGTGACGAACTCATGTTTTTAAACATGTGTCGCCAGGGTGTTATAGGTGAATTACTGCACGCGGAAGCCGCATATATTCATGAATTAAGGTTCCAAATGAAAGAAGAAGAACGTGGTACGGGTTCTTGGCGTACAGCTCACTATGCCAACAGAAATGGCAACCTCTACCCTACCCATGGACTGGGACCTGTAGCTCAATATATGAATTTGGGTAGAAAAGATGACAACTTCAAAAGCTTGGTCTCTTTCTCAACCCCATCTTTAGGTAGAAAGCTATACGCTGAGAAAAATTATGGCACAAACCACAAATGGAATAAACTAGATTATAAAGGAGGTGATTTAAATACCTCCATCATTAAAACCAATCTAGGCCGAACGGTTATGGTTCAATGGGACGAAACAAGCCCAAGGCCATATTCTAGATTAAATTTGGTGCAAGGTACCTCAGGCACGCTGGCAGGTTTCCCTACGCGTGTGGCTTTAGAAGGTGGTTTTCCGGGAGCTACAGAAAGTCACCACGAATGGATTGAAGGTAAAAAACTACAACTCCTTTATGACAAGTACGACCATCCTTTGTATAAAAGACTAAATCAAAAAACGAAAGATAGTGGGCATGGTGGCATGGACGGCATGATGATGTACCGAATTGTAGAATGTCTCCAAAACGGCCTTCCACTAGACCAAAATATGTATGAAGGCTGCCTTTGGAGTGCTGTATCTCCACTAAGCGAACGCTCAGTGGCTAGTGGTGGAGCACCTCAAAACTTTCCCGACTTCACAAGAGGAAACTGGAAAAACACGAGCCCATTGGCTATCATTAGTTAATATCCTATTTATGAAACAAACATTTAAACCATTCTATTGACCAATTATTAACCAGAATAAATGAAAAAAAGAGAATTTCTTAAGAGTGCCGCTGCTTTGGCGTCACTTACCGTTATGCCATCTGCCATTTGGGCAATGGACAAAAAGAAGACTTTAAGAACAGCCCATATTGGCTTAGGAGGCATGGGCCGTGCAGATTTAGAAGCCATAGCTTCTCACCCTTCTGTGGAAGTGGTTGCTTTATGTGATGTAGATACTAAAGCTTTGGATATGGTAAAAAGTACTTACCCCAATGCTAAAATTTACAAAGACTATAGAGATTTATTGAAAGAAATGGGCAAGGAGATAGACGCCGTAGTAGTTTCAACACCAGACCATAGCCACGCTCCCGCCTCTATGATGGCGATGGAAATGGGCAAGCAGATTTATTGTCAAAAGCCGCTTACCCACCATGTATCTGAAGCGAGAGCCATGAGCAAACTGGCGGCTAAAAAGAAACTGATTACTCAAATGGGTATTCAGGTACACTCTTTTTATGATTATAAATTAGCAACACTTCTTATTCAGTCGGGTATTATAGGTAAGGTTTCTACCGTAAGAGCATGGTCTCCTAAAAACTGGGGAAATGATGGCCCAGCACCTATGGGAAGCGATCCTATTCCAGCAAATTTAGATTGGAACCTTTGGTTAGGAACCTCTCCAGAAAGACCTTACAAAGAAGGTGAATATCACCCAGGCAACTGGCGTAAAATTATGGATTATGGCTGTGGTACTTTAGGGGATATGGGTGTTCATATTTTTGACACGCCGTATAACGCATTGGCATTAGATGTACCAAGAACCATCATAAACGATTGCCGCCAGCCTACAGGTTTTGGTTTCCCAGAAGAAAACAAAGTGACTTATGAGTTCCCTGGAACGCCATACACCGCCGAATCTCTTAAATGGGTATGGTATGACGGTGTAAATGCTCCACTAAGCCACCCCGATCTTGCTTTACCTAACGGCGAAGATTTACCAGACCAAGGTGCCATGTTCATTGGCGAAAAAGGCAGATTATTATTGCCGCATTTTATGCAATTACCAAGACTAATTGTTAATGGTAAATATGAAGAACTAGATCTTTCAGAGCTCAAAGCTAAAGGAGCTATTGGCGATGTTTTCAGAGATTATGATGTGGAAGGTAAAAGACATTACCACCAGTTTGTGGATGCCTGTTTAGGTAAAGATAAGTGCTCAGCACCATTCTCTTATGCCTCAAGGTTGACAGAAACTATTCTTTTAGGTGTGATTGCAGGAAGATTCCCAAATCAAACTTTACATTGGGACAGTGAAACTGCCAAATTTAAAGAAGAGGCGGCCAATGCATTTTTAGATGCTCCTTATAGAAAGTTTTAAGTCTTTTTTAATGCGTATTCCAAAAGAGGCTGCCTGCATAGGTAGCCTCTTTTTCTTTTACCAAAACAGCCCCCAAAGTCAAAGACTAAGGCGGCTGTGCTCTAAACTAAACTAATTAACTGTAAGAAATCATTAACTCGAATTAATTATTAGAGAAACATAACTCGAGTTTGTGGGAATTTTATCACTCCCAACCCCCACCTAATGCTTGATAAATACCAACAAAAGCATTCATTTGTTGTTTCTTGGTTTCTACCAACTCAAACTTGGATTCTAAGGCATCTCTTTGAGTCAATAAAACTTCCATATAATCTGCTCTCGCTGACCTAAAAAGTCGGTTTGAAATATCTATAGACTGCGTAAGTGCCTCCACTTCTAATGCTTTCAAATCGTAGCTCTTTTTCAGGTTATCAATTTTTGAAAGCTTATTCGCTACTTCAATGTAAGATTTGAGTAGTGTTCTTTCATAATTATAAATAGCCTGAATTTGAGAGGCATTTGCATTATAATAGGTCGCTTTAATCGCATTTTTATTGACCAGCGGACCAACCATATCCCCTATTAAAGAAGTCATTAAAGACTGAGGTATTTTGGCTAAGTAAAGCGGATTAAAAGCTTGTAAACCTAAGTTTGCCGAAATGCTTAACGAAGGATAGAAATTGGCTTTAGCCACTTGTATATCCAATTTAGCGGCTGCCAATTGAAGCTCAGCTTGCTTTATATCAGGACGATTTTGTAGCAATTCAGATGGTATCCCTGCATGAACTCCATCCGTGTTTAAATCGTTAAAACCATTAGAATTCCTGTCTATATGCCGGGGATATCTACCTACCAAAAAGTTGATTCTATTCTCGGCTTCTACTATTTCCTGCAAAATATTGAACTGAAGGCTTCTGGTACTAAAAACTTCCGCTTCAAACTTACGTACCGCCAACTCTGTAACACGGGTAGCTTCTTTCTGCATCCTTACTATTTTCAGGGCATTACTCTGTATCTCAATATTCTGTCTTACTATTTCTAGTTCATTATCTAAGGCCAGTAATTCGTAATAAGAGTTTGCTATTTCAGCTATCAGGTTAGTCACCATGAAATTTTTGCCTTCCACACTAGCCAAATAACGCGTAAGAGCCGCCTTTTTGGCATTCCTAAGTTTGTGCCAAATATCTACTTCCCAAGAGGCATAAGCACCAACACCAAAATCTGGTAAGGGGTCTGGCGTTTCTCTTCCTGGTTTTATATCAGTGGTAGCCTCACTAGAACCTTTGCTGGTATATCTTCCTACTTTATCAAAACCTGCTCCACCCCTAATATCCACAAAGGGCATATACTCCCCTTTTCTGGCCATTACTTCATTCTGTGAGATTTGTATCTCCTGTAAAATGATGTTCAGTTCCTGATTATTACTTAGGGCAGTATCTATGAGAGACGTTAGATAAGGATCTTGAAAGTATTCCTGCCATTTAAGCTTCCCAGAGTTTGCAGTATCCTGCGAGTCGTTAAAACTCGCAGGTATTGATTTATTGACATTCTTCTCCACCAAAAGTGGGGTTTTACAAGCTGTAAATGCCAGAGATAAGCTCGTTAAACCTATATATATTAACTTTTTACTCATTTGTGTCATCTTTTATATTTGTTAAACCTAAAAGTTTTTTAAGTTTCGCATTGGCCTTACGGATGTTGTTTAAAATTTTGCTTTCCTCTTCCAAAGACCTCACAAACTTCCCAGACAACGACTCATTTTCTTCATTTTTAATCAGTTGTTTACCATCCGCCATCGTGCCAAAAATGTAATACAGGCCTGGAATAATGATAACCCCAATAAGTGTCCCGAAAAGCATTCCACCCATGGCTGAGCCACCAATGGTTTTATTTCCAATGGCTCCTGCTCCATGAGCCATAACCAACGGAATTAAACCGGCAACAAAGGCAAAAGAAGTCATTAAAATAGGCCTAAATCGCACTTTAGCTCCTTCAATGGCCGCCTCAAAAACGGTCATACCTTGCTGCCTTTTTTGAACGGCAAACTCCACTATCAACACGGCATTTTTCCCTAAAAGACCCACCAACATTATAAGTCCAACCTGAGCGTAAACGTCATTGGCAAGACCCATTGCTTTTAAAAGAAGGAATGAACCGAATATCCCTACAGGAAGTGAGAATATTACTGCCAAAGGCAAAAGGAAACTCTCATATTGAGCGGCTAGCACTAGGTAAACAAAAATCAACACCACCAAGAATACATAAATAGACTCATTCCCACGGTTAGACTCGTCATAAGAAAGTCCTTCCCATGCTATATCATAACCTTTAGGAAGTGTTTCTTTAGCCACTGTTTTAATGGCCGCTATGGCGTCTCCCGTCGTATATCCTTTTGAAGGCTGCCCTTGAATAGAAGCCGAGTTGTACATGTTATACCTCGTAATCTCGTTTGGTCCCTGCTTCTTCACTATTTTCATAAAAGAAGAATAGGGCACCATTTCACCGTGATCGTTCTTCACAAAAAGATTAAGGATATCGGACGGAAGTCTTCTAAATTCTGGAGAAGACTGCACATAAACTTTGAAGAAACGCCCAAAACGAATGAAGCCTTGCTCATAAGTACTACCAATCAAAATATTCAGGTTTTCCATGGCATCGCCAATAGAAACACCTTTTTGCATAGCCGTTTGATTATCTATTTCTAACTCATATTGAGGATAATTGGCAGCAAAGAAAGTAAACAAGCCACTAAGCTCTTTGCGTTTTTCTAGCTCCGTCATGAAGTTTTTGTTAATCACATCAAACTCCTGATAATCCGTTGAGTTAGTTTTATCTAATAAACGCATGGAGAAACCTCCAGAAGAACCAAAACCTGGAACAGCTGGTGGCTCAAAGTACTCTACCACGGCACCTAAGTCCCTTGTTTTCTCTTCCAACTCCTCAATGATCTCATGCACCGTATGCTCTCGTTCTGACCATGTTTTAAGGTTTATTAAACATGTACCTGCGTTTGACCCTCTACCTTCTGTCATGATTTCATAACCTGCCAAAGAAGACACCGATTCTACGCCTTCTATTTCTTCACAGATTTTTTGAAGTTCCTGAGATACTTTATTGGTTCTTTCTAATGTAGCACCTGGAGGGGTTTGAATAATGGCATAAATAGTACCTTGATCTTCACCAGGTATAAAACCAGCAGGAAGAACTTTATTGACATAAACTATCCCAAAACCAAAGACTAAAAGAATGACAAATGTTAGTAATCGCTTGTTAACTATTAACCTCAATAAACTTACATATCGACCCGTAAGCTTATCAAAAGCTTTATTAAATTTGTCTAGTAGCCAGTCAATTGGGGACTTTTTCTTTGGTTTACCATGGTTATTTTTCAGAATCATGCCACATAATACGGGTGTCAATGTTAAAGCCACCACCGCAGAAAGAATAATGGCACTGGCCATGGTAATAGAAAATTGACGGTAAAAAGTACCCACGGGGCCAGACATAAATGCAATAGGCAAAAACACAGAAACCATGACCAAAGTGATGGCGATAATAGCACCACTAATTTCGCCCATTACTTTCTTAACAGCATTATAGGGAGAGAGGTGTTCTTCCTCCATTTTGGCATGGACGGCCTCCACCACCACAATGGCATCATCTACCACAATACCAATAGCGAGCACTAAAGCAAACAGCGTTATTAAGTTTATGGAGAGACCAAACAGTTGCATGACAAAGAATGCTCCTATAAGTGAAACGGGAACCGCAATGATAGGAATCAACGTAGAACGCCAGTCGCCAAGGAAAATAAATACCACCAAGGCCACTAAGATAAATGCATCACGCAGCGTATGTGTTACCTGCTCCATGGAGGCGTCTAAGAACTTAGAAACATCATAACTAATTTTATAGTCCACTCCTGGAGGAAATGATTCTTTCATTTCCTCCAGTTTACTCTTCACATCTGCTATAACCTCCGTAGCATTACTACCAAAATTTTGCTTAAGTACAATGGCCGCAGAAGGGTGCCCATCTAGATTGGAATAGATATCAAAAAACTCACTTCCCAGTTCTACCGTGGCTATATCCTTCAGTTTTATACTCTCACCTTCAGAATTGGCCCTAATAATAACATTGTCGTATTCTTCAGGTTTATTAAGCCTTCCTTTATAAGTTAAAACATACTCTAAAGACTGTGCCGCTATACCAGAACTTTGCCCAATTCTACCCGGACGACCAATGATACTTTGCTCGGCCAGAGCTTCCATAACTTCTTCTGCAGAAATACTGTAAGCACGCATACGGTCAGGATTTAACCAAACACGCATGGCATACTGTCTACTACCCAAAATCTGCGTTCTTGCCACACCATGAATCCTGTTTATTTCAGGGATCATATTTACGTTGGCGTAGTTGTACAAAAACTTCTCATCCAGGTTTTTGTCTGTACTATAAAGGTTAACGTACATCAACATACTCGGTTGAATGGGTGTGATGATCACACCTTCTCTTTGAACCAGATCTGGAAGTAAAGGCATCACTTGGTCAACCCTCGTTTTTACCCTAATTACCGCCAAATTGGGGTCTGTCCCGGGTTCAAAAACTATCCTAAGCGTGGCCTCTCCTGCACTGGTGGCATCTGTGGCCATATAACGCACATCTTGAGTACCGTTAATGGCATTTTCCAGTGTTATCAAGGTGGATTGCACCAAAATGTCTGCACTTGCACCTGGGTAGGCAATAAATATATTAACGGTGGTAGGGGCAATTTCCGGAAACTGAGATGTCGGTAACTGCTTTATTGCTAGCGAGCCTGTAAAGAGAATGATAACCGAAATAACGATTGCCAATACAGGTCTGTGAATGATATTACTAAACATAATTCTACTATATTTTAATTATTCGGCATACAGACCTAAATCAGAAATCACAGCCTCAGGTTTTAAGAATTTAAATTCTATTTTTTGGTTTTCTTTTACCTTACGCAAACCTTCTAAGAGGATTTTATCGCTTACCTCCAAACCTTCAGAAATAGCAAATAAGTGTGGCAGTTCAGCGGCGATTTTAATTTGTCTAGAACGGATAATACTATCTTTATCAACGACATAGACATAGATTTTATCCAAAACCTCAAAAGTTGCTTTTTGCGGAATGATAAGGGTATTTTTAAGTGGTTTGCTTACTTGTATATTGCCAGTTTCACCATGTCTTAAAAGCCCTTTTGGGTTTGGGAAAGTTGCTCTAAAGGCAATATTTCCAGTTTCATTATTAAAGTCTGCCTCTATGGTTTCTACTATTCCAGGGTAATCAAATGGCTTATTATTAGCCATCATTAATTTCACTTTTAGCATGCTTGATTTATCCAAACTAGCCTTATAATCAAGGTATTCTGCTTCAGGAACATTAAAATAGACCCACATTTTGCTATTATCAGACA